>JAFXDC010000063.1 GCA_017516345.1 Clostridia bacterium
CCCACCCGCATCTTTGATGCCACCTCGGGTTGGTTTACCGAAAGCAAAAGCGACGTGGACAGCCATCACGTTTACTTTAAGCCCATAGATCTTGAGTACACGGGCAGACCCCTTGTGCTCTCGGAGTTCGGAGGCTATTCCTATAAGGACCCCGATCACAGCTTTAACATGGGCAATACCTACGGCTACCGCTTCTTTAAGACGGGTGACGATCTCAAAAAAGCCCTTTCCGAGCTTTATTTAAACCAGGTGCTTCCCGCCATAGATAAGGGTCTGTGCGCCACCGTTTTGACCCAGGTAAGCGACGTGGAGGATGAGACCAACGGTCTTCTCACCTACGACCGGCATTTGCTTAAGGTGGACGCTCAGCAAATGCAAGAGCTGATGCAACGGCTTGAGCAAGCCTTCAACGAAAAATATGTAAAATAAAAAAGGCGGATTCTCCGCCTTTTTTACGTTTTAAGATGATAGTTTCAATATTATTCGGCTTTTTTCTTACCTGCAACAATTATAACTACTATAACAGCAATTACAACTACAGCTGCAACTGCAACCCAAACGATCCAACCGTTGTTGGCAGGGTTCTCTACGTTGCCTGCAGTGGGAGCATCGGTGGGCGCGTCGGTAGCAGGAATGTCGGTAGCAGGAGCATCGGTGGGAGCACCGGGCTCTTCTGTAGCTGTCTCGTCGCCGTCTGCGGGAGGAGTAAGGGTGGTGTCTACGTCAAGGCTCTCAGCAAGGAAGAGGTTATCTATTTCAAGAATAGCAAACTCCTCTTCACCCTCTACGCACGTTCCGCAGAACTCAAGCTGCTCAAAAACACAAAGTGCATTCGAGGGCTCGGTAACATCAGCGTTGTGATAAGGTCTCATTGCGGTAAAGGGAATAAATACCCAACCGTCAAAGCCGGCAGGAATGCTTACAGCCTGACCTCTGTAGATAGCGCTGATGCTTACCATCTCAGCATCTACTATTTCTCCGTCAACACCTACAAGCACGGTACCGTCGCCTTTCCATATCTGAGTCATCCAGTTGCTCTTCTTCTCAAAGGCAATAGCGCCTGCTACATCGCCGACATTCTTAACCTGGAAGCCAATATACTGAGCGTTGTTATAGAGCTCCTCGATATTTGACCACTGAGAAGAGGGAACGGTGGGAAGGGGGCCGTCGTAGCACCAACCGCCGGTGTAAATATCCCATACGAGCTTCTCACCGTCGAAGGTGTACTGAGCATCACCGAAAACGCCGTTATACTCGTCGGTATAGGACGAGAAATCGTCAATTACGGTTACTTTTATTCCGCCATCCTTAGTGTATACAATTGCTTCGGTGCCTTCTTCTGCAGAGGCAACAACAGCCATTGAAAACAGCATTGCTATTGCGCAAATGATGGTTAAAAGCTTTTTCATTTTGAAAAACCTCCTGAAAATATTTAAAAAACTTTGTCAGAATCAATTTTGACCTAATGATATTTTCTAATATTTTAAGTCGTTATCTTTTCTTTGCAACTAAAAGAGCGCCAAGACCGGTGATAGCCATAGCGGCATAAGCAATAACACTTACGTCCGCAGTGGGTCTTTCAGACTCATTCATAACAAGCTCATCGCTGGAAAGGAAGACATTGTCTATTTCCAGAACAGCAACCTGTCCATCGTCCTTAGCTGTACCGGTGAAGTGCGGGCACTCAAACTTAGCGGCATAGTTGTCCTGATTAAGTCCTGCATCAGCGTGCTGGATCTTCATTGCCGCAAAGGGAATGAATACCCAACCTTCAAAGCCGCCGGGAATCTCAATGCCGTAACGTCTTGAAGGCACGCTGTAGCCAGTAGCATCAACGATACCTTCGCTACTTACAAGTTTAACACCCTCCATACCCCAAACCTGCGTAGCAAAGGATGTGGGATCTGCAACTCTGTCCTCAAAGCAAAGAACGCCCGTAGCATCACCGGTATTTTTAACACTCAATCCGATATAGGTTGCATTGTTGTATGCAGCCTCAAGACCTTCAAGCGCAAGAGAGGGAGATTCATAGCTTGGGCCTTCCCATCCCCATCCGCCCGAAGGCATCTGCAGGGAAAGCTTGCCGTCGCTGAAGTTGTATGTGAAATCACCATATGTGCTTGTACCGCTATAGCTTGCAAAATCGTCAATAATGTCGATATCAATAGAAATACCACTGTACTCGATGGTATAAGCCGTACCTACGGTTGCCGCAGAAGCGGTAAGCGCCACTGTGCAAAGCATAATTGCCACACAAATAAAAATCAAAGTTTTTTTCATTGTTTTACCTCCAAAATAAATTATACATATAGGTCGCGAACCATATGCTAAAATTCTACAATGCAAATTTTGCTTTGTCAATACCTGAAGGCAAGCAAAATTACACATAAATTTTCGATGTAAAAATAGCACAAAATTAACCTAAATAGCACTATATCCACCTTATCGACCCAAACGCGTGATCGATGTTGTATATGCATAAAAATAATTAGATATATTTAAGCACTATTCTCACTATTATAGCACAATGCTAACCGTTTTAAGCAAATTTTAAACTTGACCTTTGCTTGCAGAATGAATTAAAATAAACTTACATGGAATTTATTTAACAAGAAAGGAAAAAACATTATGAAAAAGATTTCAAAAGTATTATGTACTCTGATGTGCGCAATGTTAATTTTGTGCAGCTTGAGTCCTGTTTTGGCCGCAGGAAACGGCATGACCTTTTCAAGAAACTCCATTTACGTTGCGCAAAAGGCATTTGATCGCACGCCCAACACCATTGAGGCTTGGGTAAGGCTGCGCGAGGGAAACGTCAAGCCGTATTCCATTATAAGCAATTACGGCGAGGATACGTACCCTTGCATTGCTTTTGAAATTATAAACGGCAATCCATCTCTTTTGTGGGGAGATCCCAATTACGTACACAGCTACACCTTTGATAAAGTGAATCTTCTTAATGATGAATGGACTCACGTGACCGTAGTACGCGATTACGAATCCGGCGAAGCACGCTGTTACGTTAACGGTGAGCTTGCACAGACCCTTACCATGTATACTACCGCAAAGGAGCTCATATGCTCCCCCTTTGCCATTGGAAGCGACAAAAGGGAATTTAATTCCCAGGCATTCGCCGGCCGTCTCCGCTCGGTCGCCGTATACGATTCAGTCCGTACTCCGGAGCAAATATCCGCAGATATGACCTCTCCGGAAAAGTGCGATTCTTTAATTGCACACTACGAGCTTGAATCAGGAAACACCATAGCAGACAAAAGCGGCAACGGCTACGACGCCGTAAAAACCTCTGCTCATCTTTCCTCCTACGTGGAGCCTGACCAAATTGCTCCTCTTGAGGATTATGATTACACCTTCGCCGTGCTTGGCGACACTCAGATGGTAACCGAGGTGTACCCCAACGATTTCCCAAAAATTTACGATTGGATACTTAATAATAAAGAATCCAAAAACATACAGTTTGTTATGGGACTTGGCGACATAACCAATAGCTCCACCGACAAGGAATGGAAGCTTGCAATGGAGAATATCGACCGTATGCTCGGAGTTGTTCCCTTCTCCATCCCCCGCGGAAACCACGACACGGTTGCCTCATATAACAAATACGTTCCCTACGATACCTACAAGGTTATTGTTGACGGCGCTTACAACAACACCATGCTCAACACCTATAAGAAATTCACCATAGGCGAGCGCAAATTCCTTTTATTTGCCCTTGATTTCGGTCCCTCTGCCGCCGTACTTAACTGGGCAAGCGAAATAGTGGAGGCTCACCCCGACCACAACGTGATCGTTACCACTCACGCTTATATTTTCAGAGATGGTGAGTTCCACGATGCAAGCAAGCCCTATCCCCCCTCTCAGTTTGGCGGCGTGCTTAATGGCGACCAGATATGGGATAAATTCGTGCGCAAGCACGAAAACATAGTTATGGTATTGTGCGGACATACCTCCACCGACGGCGTGCTTCTGCGCCACGACGTTGGAGACAACGGCAATATCATCACCACCTTACTTATTAACCCACAGGACATAGATACCTCCTTTAAGGGTCTTGGAATGGTTGCTACCCTACACCTGAATGAGGACGATAATAACGTTCAGGTGCGCTACTACTCCACCATCAAGGAAAAATACTTCTGTAAGAGTGCTCAGTACAGCTTTAAGCTTGATTTTGTAGGTGAGGATCACTCTGCGGGAACTAACGAAACACCCTCCGCAGGGCCCGGATCCACCGCTACGGCAGGTAACGCAGGCAATGCAGAATTTGATCCTACCATCATAATGATCTGCTCTGTGGCGGTAATGGTGGTTGCTATCGGATTTGCTGTATTTAAGCTTGCAAAAATATATAAGAAAAAATAAGATATTTCATTTGAGGTTTTGTTATGAATGGCTTTGGTGGCATTCTTAAACAAAAAAAGGTAATAGCCTTTTCTGAGGATTTTATATACTCCGTAAGTAAACCATATGATCATACAGTAAACACCTTTGAAATATGGATAAAGCTAAAGGAAAGTAACAGAGGCAATTACTCCATAGTAGGCAGCTTTACAAATGATATGTATCCCTGCATTTCACTCGATATAAGAGACGGTCACCCGTCTCTTCTTTGGGGTGAGGAGCATTACGTTCACCGTTACACCTTCAAGGAGGTGGATCTGCTTACAAATGAGTGGGTATATCTTGCAGTAGTGCGTGATTTTTCAAGCAGCGAAGCACGCTGTTACGTTAACGGTGCTTTGGCAGGCAGACTCAAGATGCAGCTTGCATCGCGCGAGTTGAGGGTTGGCGCATTTACAATAGGCGGAAACTGCACGTACAGCCACATGGCATGGTTACCTCCGTTCCCGGGGCGGATCGGTCTTATTTCGCTTTACAGCTCGGTACGGACAGGATCCGAAATAATGTCGGATATGACCTCACCCGAAAAGTGCTCTTCATTGATTGCGCAATATAAATTCTTTAACGATAAAATTTTAAGTGACGCAAGCGGCAACGGATATCACGCTGTGAAGATCCCCGCGCCGTCGTACTACATTTCAAAAAAGAATATGCCGACGCTTAAGGACTATTCATACACCTTTGCCGTGGTTGGCAACACACAGACCATAGCCCGGTCCTACAGCAGCGATTTCCACAAAATATACGACTACATTCTTGACAACAAGGATTCCATGAATATAAAATACGTAATAGGGCTTGGCGGCATTACAAACAGCTCACACGAGAGCGAATGGTCGGTCGCAATGGAGAGCATCACCCGCCTTGAGGGGCACATCCCATTTTCCCTTGCGCGCGGAAACCACGATACCACCCAAACCTTTGACGAGTATTATCCCTACGAGGTATACAAGCATACAGTGGACGGCACGTACAACAACAGCATGGTAAACTCCTGGAAAGCCTTTGTTGCAGGCAAGCGCAGGTTCATCATATTTACCCTTGATTACGGGCCGTCGGAATCGGTGCTTGATTGGGCAAGTGAGATCATACGCAAGCATCCCGAGCACAACGTAATTATTACCACTCACAGCTATCTGTTCAGAAACGGCGAGCTTCACGACGAAAGCTACCCCTTTCCCCCGTCTCTTTTCGGCGGTGTATTAAACGGAGACCAGATGTGGGAAAAGTTTATGCGAAAGCATAAGAATATAGTAATGACGCTATGCGGAAACATTTCCACCGACAACGTGCTCCTGCGACACGATATAGGCAACAACGGAAACATAATTGCCACCCTGCTTCTTGACTCTCAAGACATAGACACCACTTTCAAGGGGCTTGGCATGGTTGCCACCCTGCATTTTCGCGATGAGGATAATACCGTTCAGGTACGCTACTACTCCACCATCAAGAAAAAATACTTCTGCAAAAGCGCACAGTATAGCTTCAAGCTTAGCTTTGTGGGTGAAGAAACCGCACCGCATGCATCTGCCCGATGGCAATAACGGTAATTGCAATCGGCTTTGCATTTGTAAGGTTTAACATCATTCTAAGAAAAAGCAAAAAACAGTTAATGCGACGTATATAAAAATTAAAAAACGACTATGAGGTTCTTTACATGATTTCTTTTTCCGACAAAAACAGAGAAAATACGCCATTTTCCAAAGGTCAGGTATTCACTCTTGAGAAAAGGTTTGACCGCACTCCGTGCTCGTTCGAGGCATGGATAAAATTAAATTACAATCATTTTGGAAACTACTGCGTTATAAGCAGCTATGCAAACAAGATGTATCCGTGTATATCCTTCCAGATAACCAAGGGGCATCCGCTTCTGCTTTGGGGAGACCCCTCATACGTATGCAGTTATACATTCAATAAGGTAGATCTTATAACCAACGATTGGGTACACGTCGCCCTTGTACGGGATTTTGATATGCAACAGATACGATGTTACGTTGGCGGAGTACTTGCAGAGACTCAAGTTATGCATCCCGCCTCTCGCGAGCTTGATTGCGGCGTATTTTCCATAGGCGGAGATATGCGCGAGAATAACTCTCACTCCTTCTGTGGAAGGCTCGGGCTTCTTGCACTGTACAGCTCTGCACGAACCGACGAGCAGATATGTGCAGATATGACCTCCCCCGAGCATTGCCCCGCGTTGATGGCTCTTTATGACACCTTCCGCACCGAGCGTCTTAGCGACCTTAGCGGCAACGGCTACGACGCAGTTAAGCTTCCCGCCTCTAAAAGCAACTTTATACCCAATGAGCTTATTCCCCCGCTTGAGGATTACGACTATTCCTTTGCCGTGCTTGGTGATATTCAAACGTTGCTTGAGGACTATCCCGAATATTTTCACGTGGTTTACGATTGGCTGCTTGAAAACAAGGATAAGCATAAGATCAAATACGTATTGGGTCTTGGCGACACCATAAGCTGGCCGTGCGAGAAAACCTGGGAGCTTGCAATGGAAAACGTCCTTCGCTTAAATGGAAATATCCCCTTCACATTTGCTCGAGGAAACCACGACACCGTAGAGCAATACAATAAGTTTTTCCCCTACAGCAAATTCAAGGATACCATGGATGGGTCATACGATGACACCATGCTAAACACATATAAGCTTTTCACTCTCGGAAAGCGCAAATTTTTACTGTTTGTGCTTGATTTCGGCCCCGCCATGGAGATCCTTAACTGGGCAAGCGAAATAGTAGAGGCTCACCAAGACTGCAACGTAATAATTACCACTCACTCTTATATTTTCAGAGACGGTCATTTTCACGATTCCACTTACCCCTATCCTCCGCATCTGTTCGGCGGCGTGCTAAACGGTGATGAGATGTGGGAACATTTTATACGCAAGCATAAAAACATAATCCTCGTGCTTTGCGGTCATATCTCCAGCGAAACCATTGTGCTTCGCCACGATTTTGGTGACAACGGCAATCTGATAACCACCCTGCTTATTGACCCGCAGGATATAGACGACTGGTTCGGGGGCTTGGGAATGGTTGCAATGCTGTACTTCAGACAAAGAGATAATACCGTTCAGGTGCGCCACTATTCCACCGTAAAAGAAAAATATTTCTCCTCAAGCGCACAGTTCAGCTTCAAGCTTGATTTTGTAAATGAGGACAACACCTTTTAGATAATATAACGGCCAAGACTTTTGTCTTAGCCGTTTTTCTTGCTTTTACCGGGTTCGCAATCGTACAAAATTACCATTATTAATACAAAATTACCATTGTTTGTTTAACATTGTTATAATATAATTTATCCGACAATATTGGTTTATCAGTATTTGGAGAAGCTTATGAAAATAACATTTATGGGTGCGGGAAGCACGGTTTTTGCAAGAAACGTAATAGGAGACTGCCTGTGCAGTGAAGCACTTCGCGACAGTATTTTTGCTCTCTACGATATCGACGCCACCCGCCTTGAGGAGAGTCGCACCATTTTAGAGGCAATGCGCACCGCCATGTGCGGATACGGCAAAATTGAATGCTATCTTGGAGTCGAGCAACGCAAGGAGGCGCTTCGCGGCGCAAGATTCGTAATAAACGCCATTCAGGTGGGGCTTTACGACCCATGCACCGTAATAGATTTTGAGGTACCCAAAAAATACGGCCTTCGTCAGACCATCGGAGACACTCTTGGTATAGGCGGCATCATGCGGGCACTTCGCACCATCCCCGTGCTTGAGGATTTTACGCGCGATATGCGCGAGGTCTGCCCCGACGCTCTGTTTTTAAACTACACAAATCCCATGGCAATGCTTTCGGGATATATGCAGCGCTACACCGGCATCAACACCGTGGGACTGTGTCACAGCGTCCAGGTGTGCTCCGAGTGGCTGCTTCGCCAGCTCGGTATGGAAGATAGGCTCGAGGGCAGAAAGGAGCTCATTGCGGGCATCAACCATATGGCTTGGCTGCTTGAGATAAAGGATAAAAACGGCAACGACCTCTACCCCGAAATAAAGGAGCGCGCCGCAAGACTTCTTGACGACCCCAACTGTCTCGACAAGGTGCGGCTTGATTATATAAGAAATTTCGGCTACTACTGCACCGAATCAAGCGAGCACAACGCCGAATACAATATGTTCTACATAAAAAGCAAGTATCCCGAGCTTATAAGCCGCTACAACATCCCTCTTGACGAATATCCGAGACGGTGCATCTGCCAGATAGAGGGCTGGAAAAAGGAATATAAGGAGCTGCTTGAGGGCGGCGTTAAAAAGCACGAGCGCACGCACGAGTACGCCTCCCGCATAATGGAGGCCATAGTTACGGGCGATCCGTACCAAATAGGCGGCAATGTACTCAATACGGGCGGGCTTATAAGCAATCTGCCCAATGACGCTTGCGTGGAGGTTCCCTGCCTTGTAAACAGCTACGGCGTGCACCCCTGCCGCGTGGGAGCTCTTCCCGTTCAATGCGCCGCAATGAATATGACCAATATCAACGTTCAGCTTCTTACAATAGAGGCGGCGCGCACCCTTAAGCGGGATCACGTCTATCAGGCGGCAATGCTCGACCCCCACACCGCAAGTGAGCTTGATATAGATTCCATCAGAAAAATGGTGGATGAGCTTATCGAGGCTCACGGAGACTATCTCCCGAAATATCATTAAATAAGGAGTAATTATGGATATTAAAAAATATATGGCCATCCCGGGCGAAAAGCCTCTTGATAATATCGTGGACGACGGCGGCTTTTGTGCCATCTTCCGCACTATCGCCTGCATTGGCGACTCCCTCGCCTCGGGCGAGTTTCAGGTTACCACGCCCCTCTCTCCTTACGGAGTGGTATATTACGACCATATGGAATACTCATGGGGTCAGTTTATCGCAAGAATGACGGGCGCCACCGTGTACAACTTCTCCCGCGGCGGTATGACGGCGCACGAATACCTCGACACCTTTGCTGAGGATAATAACATGTGGGATATTGCCAAGCGCGCTCAGTGCTACATCCTGGCCCTTGGAGTGAACGATATCATAAATCAGCACATTCCCTTTGGCTCGGTTGACGATATCGACCTTGCCGACTGGCACAACAACAATAACTCCACCTTCGCAGGCAGATATGCCCAGATCATTCAGCGCTACCGCGAAATTGCTCCAAACAGCCCTTTCTTCCTTGTCAGTATGCCAAGGCGCGACGATCCCTATTGGAGCGCGGACTGGAACGAGCTTGCGCGCAAGCACTCCGAGCTGCTTTGTCAGATTGCCGCCCTCTTTGACAATACCTACGTCATAGACCTTTACCGATACGCCCCCATCTACGATAAGGAATTCTTCGATAATTTCTTCCTGGAAGGCCATATGTCCCCAACAGGCTACCTTTTAAGCGCCAAAATGATCGCCTCCTACATCGACTACATAATTCGCAACAACCCCGAAAAATTTAAAAAAATAGGCCTTATCGGCACCCCGTACGAAAACGCATGACCTAAAAGCATAAAAGCGCCCTCTCGGGCGCTTCTTATATTTTTTCTTATTTTGGCAGATCCTGCTCAAGTATCGGAAGCGGGTCACTCCACTCCAAGGTCTTTACTACATAAGCTTCCAACGAGGCTTTTGCTTCATCCCTTTCATAGGTAATTTTCAGCAAGCCCTCCCTTGTTATATGATTGGTTACGATCTCTTTATCTAACTCCCTTTTAAAAAAGAATACCATATACTGCGAGCCGTCTATTTTAGTCACGTCACTTAGACTGCTGCCGATCTGTATACCATCATAATCACTCTTTTTTGTAACTCCTTCGCTCGATACCTCGCAGATCTCCCCCGTTTTCCTCCAGCATCCTTCAAATATGTCATATTGGAAGAACACGTAAACGAATATAGCCTCATTTATGCCTGTTGATAATATATGTACGGTATATAATTTACTTGATGATACCCTTTGCACGTGATGTATCTTGGCGATCTTGTCAAGCGAAGCAAGACAGCCAAGCTCATAACCGCTCATCTGAGGATACAGCTCGTATATATCCCCTTTTTCAAAATTAGGCATGCTTGTAAGCGCACTACGGCACAACAAGCCCTTATCTTGACTCCAGCCGTAAATACCGCTGCCATCCATTATGCTCAGCTCATAGTCCTCATCCACCGCTCTGCCTATTATCATACTTTCTTCATCTATATGCTCCTGACTTGCACAGGCAGATAACAGCAATAATATAAGAGCAATACAACAAACAAATAATTTTTTCATTATTATTTCTCCTAATTAATTGAAACTGCAATTTTGTAATTGCAAAAAACACTTTTTGCAGTCATAGTGTTTCATACTAAAAGCATTTATCTGTTGATATATTCCTTCGTATAATAGTAAGCATTGATCTTATGGGATGTAAGAGCATTATTTTGCACTGTCAGATCCATCGTATATTTTATAACTAATTCATATTCGGCCGTAATGAAAAAATCATATTCCACACCGTCCAACTGTTCCTCAACCCTTTGATTCTTGCTTACATGCTGTACAGTTGCATCCACTATCTCTGCAAGCTTTTTCTCTGCAAGACTTATCTCGCCATCTCCGAAGCTTTCTTGGCTTCTTTTGTAGCCTTCCACCCACCAAGCAAACGAAGGCATGGATATATCCTTTGTTGCATCTATCGTTACACAATAAGTAATATCTTCGTTAACGCTTTTATACTCTACCTTCCAATAGTTTTCTTTTGCCTCGGTATTCTTCTCAAAGTCCGCAATGTCTGCACGCTCCTTTGCAATAACCTCCGCAAGTGCAAACGCCTTTTCATCACTTTCAAGATTTGGGTTATATCTGGTTTTAAACGTCAGCCTCTGTAATACCCCGTGCTTATCAAAATACGCATACTTTTCGTACGGTCGCAGATCGTCTTGATCCTTATTTTCCTCTGGCGGTATAAAGGTATAATAACCTATCAAATAATCTCTGTTTATTGCATCAACGGTTTCCCTCGTTGTATCGGGATGAAACCACATACCGTATTCCTTGCCCAACACAGTAATATATATATATATATAGTCAGGGTATGTTTTCTCAATATCTTGATATATAATGTTGGCATTTTCTTCAACCGTTCCGCAACCGCATGCACAATCACTTTCCCAAATTATATCCCCTTCGGGTCTGACGATTAGCGGCACCGATGTCGGCCACGGCTTAAGAGACGGCCTTTCGGTGGGTACTTGAGTGGGCTTTTGACTTGCATCGGAATTGATGTCACAACCGCTTAATATGCTACAAATGAATAAAATTAAGCTAGTTAAAAATATAAAATATCTGCGCATTACTCACCCTCCGTTAATTATACTTATCATATCGGCTTCACATGCAGAACAATATATGTTTTCCGTGTCACCAAATAAGACATATTGATTTCCCCATAATTGATCCATAATACAATCGCCATCTCGCGCTAACGGATTTCCGTCACCGCATCGCTCGCACATAGGATATGCACCGCACCTAATAACTTGACCATTCTCATCATATTCTACTTCTCTCTCATGATAATGATCCGGCGCTTCAAGCTGTGCGCATGTCAAGGTCTCGGTAGGTCTTGATCGGGTAATATGGGTGACTCGTTTCCCAAGGCTATTGCGGAGGGAATGAACATGGCAATAAGCAGCAGAATAAGTGCTGCGGAAATCAGTCTCCTGCAAAATCGCTTTGCGGCTTGTGCAGGGTGACCGATTCGTTTTGTCAAGCGCAAAGCCTCCTATATTTAATTTTTGCAAAAAACACTTTTTTCAATTACAGTATAGCATAGCCGATATACCC
>JAFXDC010000064.1 GCA_017516345.1 Clostridia bacterium
CCCGTAACCTTTATTGGAATAGAGGGCTACAGCGGATACCGTCTGTTTGAGGTAATGGCGGACGGAAGCGAGGTAATGGTGGATCAGTCGGTACGCGGCAACGATTATTGGCAGGTATACTATGACCCCGATACAAGGCTTTGTGATATCTCCTTTAACGTGTACCAGCTTGACGGAAAGCCACACACCTACAGACTTAAAAAGGTGTAAATTCAATAACGGAGCGATGCGTGTATCGCTCCGTTATTTTTACGTCATTGACTCGCTCCCGCCCGCCCACCCCGCTTGTCAATGACGTAAAAAGAGCTCCCGCATATCGGGAGCTCTTTGCATTATGCGTGCTTATTTCAGCTTGTACTCATAGGAAAGTCTGCCCATGGGCATGGCGCTTCCTGTGGTGTAGGTCTTCATGATATCATCCATGACCACCGAGTCGGTAGCCTTAAAGTATACCCTGTCGCATGCGGCGATATCGCAAAGCTCCAGAGCAAAGGTGAGGCTCTTGCCGTTTACTGCACAGTCGAGCACCTTTACGAATGTGGCGGCACCGTTTTCATCAAGGGTGTAGAGCGCCATCTTATCCTTGGCGATGCGCTTAATAACATATTCGTAGCTGTAATAGCCCTTGAGCGCGGGGGAGCCACATCCAAGATACAGGCAGGTGTTATCGCAAGAGGAGAAGGGGGCAAAGGCATCGTAAGCGTCAATGCGGAAATAGAGCTTATCCGCATCATTTGCGGCATATATCTTATTAAGAGTATTGCGTGCCGCCTCTGCGGTATAGCGAAGCTCCTTGGTGCATCCGTAGTGGTCGCGCGCTGAGGGCTTCTGACCGATCTTAACGTAAAGCTCGCCCTTTTCAAAGCTTTCGGGGGAATTGATGTCACAGCTTATGCGCACTCCGTTTTCCTCCAGGGGCTCGCCGCTATCCTTAAAGGCGCGGACGTTTCTGATAAGCTGTAGATAGAAGTTATCCTCATATCCGCCCTCCATTGGCTCGATGTCACGGGAAAGCTCCATATCTGCCGCATCGCAAAGCATATACTCGCCGCCCCAAAGCTGCTTATAGGCGATCCATTCATTCCAACCGCCCACCGATACGAAATTAAGCTTATCCTTGGCGGCAAGAGCGTTATCCCACTGAAGCTGGAAGAAGGAGCCCTCATAGCACTTGTCGGGCTGATTTATCTTTTTCTCGGGATCCCAACCGCGACCCCAGTTCTCAAGACCGCGGGTGCGGGTAAAGCTCATGGGTACGTTGGGGTGCGAGGCTACCGTTACGTTCATTACGTCGGTATGTATGGGCTGGGGATATATCCATTCCACCCAAGGGAAGCCGTCGGGATATACCGTGTCATTGCAGGGCCACTGCGGACGGCGGAAATAGAAGAAATCGCGGATCTCGGGCTCAAGCTCGCCGGGATCGTAATCGGTTCTTTTTCTTAAGGTTATCTCTTCTGCATTCATGTCGGACTGAGCGTCGGAGAAGGCTATGATGAAGGGCTTTCCATCCACCTTGTACCATGCGTTTTCGTAAAGTCCCTTGCTATAGAGCTCGTCATAAAGCTTGCGCATTGTCCAAACAGAGCGGGTATGAGTGTAGAAGGCGCATCTTGGGGGATTGTTACCCTCTGATATCATCTCCTCCACTATCTCCATAAGAGGCATATAGCATTGGGGATAGGTTACCATGTTGGTGGCATCAAAGTAGATGAAATCCACCCCTGCGCTTCCGAGCATTTCAAGCTGCTTGCGAAGCACCCACTTGTCGTCCGAGTTGTAATAGCCCCAGATGGGCTTGCCCCACCAATGCGCCTGACCGTTGGGAGATACCCCGGGCTTGTCCTGATGATACAGAATGTCTGCACCGTTTTCCAGCTTAAGTATTTCGGTAGCGTCCCAAACCCCACTTGCAAAGGGCTGACCTATCCAAAGCCAGAAGAAGCATCCTACCTGCTTGCCGTTGTCCTTGGTGGTAACACTCATTACCGAGCGTCCGAGCTTGTCGACACCTACAAGCTTGTTTTGATTGTAAGCCATAGATCTAACCTCCGTAAACATAAAAAATAGTTTTGGTTTTCGGTTTTGTTTTTTAATGTTCAGTTTGCTTTATTTTATCATAGATAAATAAAAAATCAATATACAAAACAAATATATTTAAGCACAATATTAAGATTTTTCAATATTTTTTTGCATTTTTACATTTGATACGTGTTTTGTATCCGCGATGCTTAAAAGTTAAAATTTTCTTTGTCCGCCTGTGCGGTTTTATGCTTGCGAAAATTCAGAAAAATTGTTATTATATAAAGGATATGATAACTATTCAGAGGTGGAGCATGCGAATTACCGACCAAGCGCTTGATTTCCTTTTTATTAACAGAATAAATAACAGCCGTGAGTTTTATCAGGAGCATAAGCAGGAGTACCGTACCCTTGTGGTGGAGCCCCTTGCGTGGCTTGTGGAGGAGCTGACCCCCGCCATAAAAAGCATTGACGATAATATCGACTGCACTCCCAAGATAGGCAAATGTATCTCGCGTGTTCACCGTGATACAAGGTTTTCCTACGATAAATCACTTTATCGCGATACGGCATGGATAAGCTTTATGCGTCAAAAGAAGCTCTATAACGGACTTCCCGGCTTCTTTTTTGAAATATCTCCCCGCTTTGTACGGTGGGGGATGGGCTATTATTGCGCATCCAAGGAGGCGATGGAAAGCTTCCGCGAGCTGGTAGCGCAGGACCATAAGCTCTTCAGGGCCACCGTAAAAATGGCGAAAAGCAACCCACAGCTTACCCTTGAGGGGGACAGCTATAAGCGCTCCAAGCGCCCCGATCTTTCCGCCATCCAGCAGGAGTATATCAACAAAAGATCCGTCTGCTTTATCAGGTACGAGGATATCTCCATCCTCCAAAGAGAGGATCTTGTAAGGCTTGTGGAGAAGGATTTTCTTTCCTTAAAGCCCGCTTACGAGCTTTTTATGCTTGCGGAGACCCGCAAGGAGCACGAACAAATCTGACCCAAGGGGTGTACATATGTCACAAAATTGCCAAAACGACTTTCTCGACCGCGGCCTTACCTCTGAGCAGGCCGCCTCGGCAAAAAAGAACGTAAAGCCAAAGAACAGCACAAAAAGCGTTCCTTCCATAGTGCTTTCACACGTCTTTACCCTTTTTAATATAATAAACTTTATTTTGGCCGCGGCACTGTGGTCGGTGGGGTCGTTTAAAAACAGCCTTTTTATCTTTATAGTGCTTGCCAACCTTATTATAGGCCTTGTTCAGGAGCTTCGCTCCAAGCGTGCCGTAGATAAGCTTGCCGTGGTAAACACTGCGGTCGCTACCGTCATCCGCGACGGCGAAAAGCAGGAGATATCTATATATGATATATCATATGGGGATCTGCTCATATTTACACATGGGCGTCAGATACCGGTGGATTGCCGTATTTTAAGTGGCGAGATCGATGCCGACGAGTCCTGCGTTACGGGAGAGTCGGACGGTGTAAAAAAGACCGAGGGGGATATGCTTTATGCGGGCTCCTACGTTTTAAGCGGTCAGGCCTACGCCGTCGTTACTGCAGTAGGGGAGGATTGCTACATATCAGCCGTTGCCAAAGAGGGCAAAAGAATGAAGCGTCCCCCGTCCCAGATAATGAACAGCATCAATAAGATAATACTTGTAATGTCCATCTGTGTGGTACCGGTGGGAGTGCTTACCTTTCTTGTGCAGTACGGAATACAAAGCGGCAACATAACCGGCACCGTGGCAAGCACCGCTGCGGCGGTAATAAGCATGATACCTGACGGACTTGTGCTGCTTACAAGCTCTGTGCTTGCGGTAAGCGTTATAAGGCTTTCAAGTAAAAGGGTGCTTGTAAAGGAGCTTCATTGTATAGAAAATCTTGCACGCGCCGACGTTTTGTGTCTTGATAAGACGGGTACCCTCACCGAGGGAAAAATGAGCGTTGAGCAGGTGGAGATATTAAGCGGGGACAGAGACACCGTACTGAGAGATTGCGCCATGCTTCTTGGCGCCTTGCCCGACAATAACTCTACTTATACCGCACTTTTGAAGTATTTCGGCAGGCAGGAATGTACTCCCGAGCAGGTGCGCTCCTTTAACTCCAAGAATAAATGGTCCGGTGCGAGAATTAACGGCAAGACCCTTGTTTGGGGCGCGCCCGAATACGTTCTGCCAAATCAAGACGATGATTTTAAACTCAAGGTAGCCAAGCTCAGCGAGCATTGCAGGACCCTTGTGCTTGCTTGCGGCAGGGATGAATTCCCTGAAGAGGGCTTGCCCGAGCTTGAGCCTGTGGGAATCATCACCATACGCGACGTGGTTCGTCCCGACGCAAAAAGGACGCTTGAATACTTTGCGGAGCAGGGGGTCGCGGTATACGTTTTCAGCGGTGACGGCAGATCCACCGTGGAAAGGGTGGCGCTTGATTGCGGACTTGACGGGGGAGCCATTGATATTTCGGGATACGATAAGGAGATGCTTGACGGGGTGCTTGATGAGCATCGCCTCTTTGCAAGGGTATCGCCTCTGCAAAAGCAATATCTTGTGGAGCTTTTAAAGGAGCGTGGGCATTCGGTCGCCTTTGTGGGTGACGGAGTTAACGACGTTCCCGCTCTTAAAACCGCCGATTGCTCCATTGCAATGGGAAACGGCACAGATGCCGCCCGCGGTATATCTCAGCTCGTGCTGCTTGGCAACAATTTTGATTCTCTGCCGTCGGTCGTGGCCGAGGGAAGACAGACCATAAACAATCTGCAAAGATCGGCGGCGCTGTTCCTTATAAAGACCATATACGCCTCCATGCTTGCCTTCCTTTTCCTTATGATAGGTGCGCAATATCCCTTCCAGCCCATACAAATGTCGCTTATCTCCACAACGGGAACGGGTATTCCGTCCTTCATATTGGCCCTTGAGCCCAATAAGGAAAGAATATCGGGAACCTTTATGGGGAATCTGCTCTACAGATGCATTCCGGGTGGGATCACGGTGTTTGTGGGAATATGCCTTGTATATCTTGCAAGGCTAATAGTGCCCGGTGTTAATCAGGATATGGTAAGCACCGCTTGTGTTTTCGTTACGGGACTTGCGTTTATGATAAATATCTACTTTGTTTCAAAGCCTCTGAATCTTTTGCGCGGAGCATTGCTTGGTGCAATGTGCATAGGCTTTATGGGGGCGGCGCTGTTGTTCCCTGAGTTCTTCTGTATAACGCCTATTACGGGGGATTTTATTTATATGGTTATTGCCATCGCCCTTGTGGAGGTTGGACTATTCGTTGGACTGCGGAGATTGTTGGCTTATCTTAAAGCTCGGGAAGGATACGTGTAAAGCCGTAAGTATTAAGTTATAGGGTCA
>JAFXDC010000065.1 GCA_017516345.1 Clostridia bacterium
AAGCATGTACAATATTTCCGGTGGTAATAGCGAAGGGGATCACCTGTTCCCATACCGAACACAGAAGTTAAGCCCTTTAGCGCCGATGGTACTTGGCTGGAGACGGCCCGGGAGAGTAGGTCGCTGCCGGATCCCAAAAAGCGGACCTCTGGATCGCGAAAGCGATTCGGAGTTTTCCGCCCTATATTCCTCGTTAGCTCAGTCGGTAGAGCACTCGGCTGTTAACCGAGTTGTCGCTGGTTCGAGCCCAGCACGGGGAGCCAAAAGAAAAACCACCCATCAGGGTGGTTTTTCTTTTGGCTTGTCTTACTGACACAAACAAACGAAGACCCGTAACCAACAGCCGAAGCTGTTAACTGCATTGTCGCCGACGCGCCTGCAGTGCAGGAAGAAGCGAGGCGAGAATGTCGCAGCGGTCGAAAGCTTAAGGCAAAGCCGTAAAAGCTTTCGGGTACCGCAAGCGCAAGCGGTTCGAGCCCAGCACGGGGAGCCAAAAAATTCCGTACACGCGAGTGTGCGGAATTTTTACTTATTACCTCTTCACTCTTCACTTTTCACTAATTTGGCGTGTACGGAATTTTAGGTAAGAAGTAATAGTGAATAGTGAAGAAGTAATGGTTGATTTGCTTCACAAATCTTTTTTAATAAGTTGCAATTCCGTTCTATGATCACATATTGGGGCAACAATTTTGCACCCTAACACAAAAGTCCTTGATTTTCAAGGACTTTTTGTTTTTTGGGGGTGAAAAATAACCCCTTTCACCATTGCACCTTTTCTTGAACCTTATGGACTTGAACCTGCGACTTTAGCAAATTCTTGAAATTTATTTATGATTGTGATATAATGTATGAGTATGATTAATTCTTGAAATACGGAAAGGAATACCGAGATATGGTTAAAAATATTTTCAAAAAAGCAAACTGGATATGGTGCGAATCCGAAGGACAGGCAGATGAATACGGCGAATTCTATTCCTCGTTCAACTATGACGGAGAGAAAAATGTAAAATTGAAAATATCCGCGGACAGTAACTACGCGGTCTATATCAACGGCAAATTTGAGGTCTTCGGGCAGTACGCCGATTTCCCTTACGATAAAATATACGACGAGGTCGATATTACAAAATTCTGCAAAAACGGCAAGAATCACGTTGCCGTTATAGTCTGGTATTTTGGTATAACAACGACTTCAGTCTATTACAAAGGAGAGGCTTCCCTTATTTTCGAAATAACAGAGGGAGAAAATGTTTTGTGCTTCAGCGGCGAGCAGACTCTTTCACGCCTTAGCCGTACCTACGATCAGCATGTATGCAAGATCATCACGGGTCAGATGGGGCTTTCCTTTAGCTACGATATGACAAAAGAGGACAAGTGGAAGATGGGAGAACTTTGCGGATTTTCAAACAGCGTTATCGTTTCAAAGCATCCATCTTGCCGAATTCGTCCGAATGAGAAGCTCGTCCTTGAAAAAAAGGTTTTGGGAAAAGAAATAAAGCGCATATCCGATAGCGATGTTATTTTTGAGCTGGGAAGTGAGCAGGTCGGCTTTGTAAGTATTGATATAACCTCTGATACCGAGCAAGATATTTTGGTAGCTTACGGTGAGCATATTGTGGACGGAAACGTAAGACGTATCATCGGACCAAGAGATTTCAGCTTCAAGATTCGTTTGCGCAAGGGAAAAAATAAGTATCTCAATCCATTTCGTCGTTTGGGGGCGAGATATTTGGAGATAAAATCTGAATCTCCCGTGACGGTAAACGAAGCGGCAATCACGCCGACCATGTATCCCGTAACTCTTAAAACCAAGCCTGAGCTTAACGAATATCGCTCGAAAATATACGATATCTGCGTAAACACACTGCGTCTCTGTATGCACGAGCATTACGAGGACTGCCCCTGGAGGGAGCAGGCGCTCTACTGTATGGACAGCCGAAATCAGATGCTCTGCGGTTATTATGCCTTCGGTGAATATAAGTTTCCGCGCTCCTGCCTTGAGCTTATATCAAAGGACGACCGTAAGGACAGGCTTCTTTCCATATACTATCCCGTAAATAACGATTATTGTATTCCTTCGTTTTCAATTCACTATATAACCGAGTGCATAGAATACCTGCAGTATTCAGGAGATAAAGCGTTTATTGAGGAGATATATCCAAAGCTTGAAAGTGTTCTTTCCGCCTTCCTTGAAAGACGCGAAAACGGACTTGTGCCGATTTTTGAAGGCAAACAGTACTGGAATTTCTACGAGTGGAGCTACGGTCTGGACGGTAACGGCATAGGATACGAGCTGCCGAAATTCGATATCATAATGAACGCGCTGATCTCTATTGCCCTTGAAAATATGGGCAAGATCGGAGATATGCTGGGTAAGCAGAACCAATATCGCGATAGGATCCCCGAGATCAACCGTCGCATAAGAGAAGAGTTTTGGGATGATGAAAAGGGCATATTTGCGGACTGTCCGGACAAAGCCAGATACAGCGTTCTCGGCAACTCTCTGGCGATTCTTTGCGGAGCAGCGGAGGATCCCAAGGGAGTATGTGAAAGAATGCTTAATTTGGAAGGCGTGACGGATATCTCTCTCAGTATGCGTTGCTTCAAGTACGATGCGATGTTGCTTGCTGACAAGGGGAAATACAAGGAGTCTATCTTTTCCGAGATCGACGAAAATTACAGACCTATGCTTGAGCTTGGCAACGGGACCGTTTGGGAAACGGATGAGGGCGAAAGTGATTTTGGAAAGGCAGGAAGCCTTTGCCACGGTTGGAGCGCTATGCCGATATATTACTACAATATTTTATCATAAGATTTTTAATGACTTCTAAAAGGTTTGAAATTGTTGGGGGAACTCAGAAAATTCCGTACACGCGAGTGTGCGGAATTTTTACTTTTTACCTTTTCACTCTTCACTTTTCACTAAATTGGCGTGTACGGAATTTTAAGTAATAGGTAAGAGGTAATAGTGAAAAAGTAAAGATTGATTTGCTTCGCAAATCTTCATTTTATTAAGTTGCATTTTTATACTACGAGCCCAAAAGAAAACCACCCTGATGGGTGGTTTTTCTTTTGGCTCTTTCCTTTTTTAGGCTGTTTTTTGACCTTTCTTTTTTGCACCTTTTCCCCAAGCTTATGGACTTGAATCCACGACATTTTCGCACGTTTGAAGATCGCCTGCTTTTCTGATATGATACAGTCAGAAAGCAAGCGAGAAGTTGTCGAAAATAAATATCACCATTTTAAAAATTTCACGGAAGGAGAGATTCCGAAGCGCTTTTTATAATGTCTATAAAAGCACGAATAGTCCGAAAAACCATATTTTGAGCAAGCTTCGGTCGGCGATAGACCGGATATAATATCTTTGTGGGCATAAATTAACTTTTTTTCGATGATATATTTATATAACGGCATATGTATGTCTGTTTTAAAAGCGTGCATTATGCTTGAGCGTGAATAATTCAGGTTGCTCGATATATCTGCAACCGTTAATGAAGAACAAAGATTTTGGTTTATATAATTTAAGCATTTTTGAGTGATCGTACTGAATTTTGAAGATATATATTCTTCACTTGGATTCAGATGTCCAAGTTCTACCAACACAGAAAGAAGCTTGGCGGGAGCAAGAATCTTTTTTTCTGAAAGGGAATATTTATTATCGTCAAGAGAGGTGAAATCGCTTATGATATTGTCGGGCAACGATTCAATAACGCTTACGCATGTCATATTTTTGAAGATCAGCGAATTCATTTCTCTTGTGTTGTAAAAATTGAACACATACCTTTCATAATCAACCTCGTCACCATGAACGTGAAAGCGGTGAAAGGTGTTTTCCGGAATTACAATAAGAGTGTATGGCTTTAGTTGAATGGTTTTTTGTTCTGTTGTAAAAAAAGCCTCTCCGCCTATGAAAAGAAAAATTTCGTGAAATTGGTGAAATTCTTTTCCAAAAACATCGCGCATTCCCTTGGCGTGCTTATACTTGATGTCCGATGTTTGCACGATGTGCTCGAAGGTATTTTTCATATATAGCCTCATTATGTATTATTTTGTTTTCATTATAACATGAAAATGCACAAATTACAATTTAATATAACAAAATAACAATATAAATTGTTATTAATGTCATGTATAATTACAAAATGAAGGCGCTTATACTGAGTATAAGTAAATATGGAGGAATGATTATGAAGATCTTTGAAAATGGCAACACAAGCATTACGCTTTTGCCCGAAAACGGTATTCTTTTTGTAGACCACGAAAAGAACAATCGTAGCGGACATTTGGGACATGCAATGGTACAATGCAAAAATGGGGATATTCTTTGCTTCTATCCGAACTGCAATACCGACGGATACGGACATTCCGGACGAGGTTGGATGGAATACACCCGAAGCACAGACGGCGGAAAGACGTTTTCCGCTGCAGAACCGTTCCCATATTCCAAGAGCCTCTATGATTTAAATATAGGCTATACCTCAATGAACGAAAAGGCGGTGTGTGCTCCCGATGGAAGCATAATCGTATTCAATCTGATCTGCGACGTCATCAATACACCACAGTGGGAACCGTTTATGCGTCCGACCTATCTGCGCAGCACCGATAACGGCTACACATGGAGTGATGCAAGGGTCTTTTGCCCATATCGCGGTAGGATCTATGACGTGCAGGTGATCGGCGAGCGTATCTACGTGCTTTTCTCGGGAGGTTGGAACGATACTGACAGCAATCGCTTTTTCTTGTACGTAAGCGAAGACAACGGCGTTACCTTTTTCGAGCATTCAAGACTCCCCTTTGCCAAGGGAACAACGGAGCGCTTTTACGGAACGATGGAGCAACTTGCCGACGGCAATCTTATTGTGTATACTTACAATCTTAGTGATGAATTCAGACTCGAGTATACGTTGACTTCCGCAGACGCGGACGGATGGTCCGAGGTAAGGCACGCATACTTTAAGCGCCGCATTCGCAATCCGCAGATGATTCGCTACAACGGAGCATATTTTATCTTTGGCAGAAGCGGAAGCTACGGTGCGCTATCCGAAAAGGAGCATTTTATATGCTATACCTCGTCGGACGGCATAAATTGGGATGAAGGAAGATACGTTCTGCCTTGCACCGGCTGTATCAATGGCATGGGTGGCAACGGTGCATATTCAAACACGTTGCGCGTTAATTTTGACGGCAAAGAAAGAATACTTGTGCAGGTTTCGCATGCTTACTATATAAATCAGACCAACGTTTTGCATTTTTGGCTTGACGCTGAGAATTAGGGTACTGCTTGGCTTTTGTGATATAATATAAACAAAAATGGAGTTGGCGTTTATACGTTTGCTCAGACCTGTTGGGGCAAGCTATCATCAAGAATATTGGATCCCCGCCGAGCTTTGGCGGTTGTGTATCTGCTTCTTGAGCTGCTTGTCATCCGCAAGTTTCCCAAGCATGAAAGGATCAGGAGGAGCTTGTTTAATTCGGATATCTATTTTACCGACAGCACCTCCAAGGAATATTTGGGCCAAGAGATGTACTCGAAGGTATTTTTCATATATAGCCTCATTATGTATTATTTTGTTTTCATTATAACATGAAATGCACAAATTACAATTCAATGTAACAAAATAACAATATAAATTGTTATTACTGTCATTTATAATTATGAAAAGGAGGCGCTTATGAAGATTTTACTTTTGGATTTTGGGAGTAGTTTTGTAAAATATTCTTTTTACGATACCGAGACAAGAACAAACACGCAAGTGTTTTCATTAGAGTTTCCGCAGCCTGTTATAGATGCCGACGGTCACTATGAGGTGGATCACCGTAAGATAGACGAGATCTTGTGGCGTATTATGAAGGAGGCGGAATTAAATGAATGTGCTGCGGCTTTTATTTGCGTTCAAATGCACGGATATCTTTTGAAATATCAAGGCACGTTTACAAATTATATTTCTTGGAAGGATAAACGCGGGCGCGCATATTTGAATTCTGCTGAAAAGAAAGCACTTTTTGATAATGGAACTCAACTTAAGGAAAATCTGCCTCGCGTATCGTTACGTGATCATGCATCTGTTGAAGGTAGGGAATTCTTTACGCTTGGTTCATATATTTCATATATCTTGACGGGGAATAACGTAACTCACATTACCGACGCATGCGCCAGCGGATTGTTTCATGTTAATACATGTACTGCGGACAACCCGTTCGAGGGGCTCTCGCTTCCGACGGCGGTCAGAGAAATGAAGCCTTGCGGAAAATACAAAAATATTCACATATATCCTCCGATGGGTGATCATCAAATCAGCTTTCTTGGTGCAAGGGCATTTGAAGGAGAAGCGGTGTTGAATCTTGGAACCTCGGCTCAGTTATCGTTATTGGTGGATGAGGACACGGACTGCTTAGACGGAATGGAATACAGACCGTATTTTGTTAAAGATCATCGAATTGCAACCCTTTCGGGAATCAGCGGATCAGATGCGGAGGCAATTGTTTCGGGGATAAAAAGCTTCGCAAATGCATTTGGAAAAACGAAGTGCATTTTGGTAAGCGGAGGCGGAGCGAAGGATAAATATGATTATTTTGTCTGTGAATTTAAAAAGCTGGGGTACAAAGTTGAGAGATGTTATCAAAACGTTGGTAACGAGGGACTCAAAAGGATTGCGGAAGGTGTCTATTCTCGACGCGGCACAATGCTTTCAGAGGTCGAATTTGTTAATTTCCCATTTGTTCTGAAAAAAGCAAAAGTAGACTTTTTCATCATAGACAACGAACATGGAAGCTTTGAAAACAAAACGGTGATGGCGCTTGCAACGAACGCCAATGCTGTTGATGTTCAAGCGATAGTAAGATTGCCGAATAATGACAGAGCAATGATCACGAAGCTTGCCGACGGGGGTGTCAGGGCCTTTCTGTTACCTATGACCAATCGAAAAGAGGATATAGAAAGGGTGGTTGAATACGCAAAGTATTCCCCCGACGGTAAAAGGGGAGTTTCAACTACAAGAGCGCATACGGGCTACGGTGTTGCGGATATCAAGGAATATATGAAGAGCGCAAACCGAAGAATGAAGATCTATGCGCAAATAGAGACCCGCATTGGCGTGGAAAATGTTGAGGAGATATTGAACGTACCGGGTGTTGAGGGGGTTTTTATAGGTCCTAACGATCTTTCCTGCGACTACAATTGTATGGGTGAAACGAAAAAAATCAAAGAATTAATTTCTGTCATCTGCAAGCAGTGTCTAAAAAAAGACAAGCCCTGTGGCATTATTACCACAGATAAAGAACTCATAAAGCACGCACTGCTATGTGGCTGTTCAATGGTAAGCTATGGTAGTGAGATCAATATGTTAATAAAAGGAGCGAGGGAGATAACAAATGAAAAATATCTGTAATAATTGGGATCTGAAAAATTATCCGTATATTAATTTGACGCCGGATGATTCCGTAAGCGAGGAGCATCGCGCGTGGCAGGGGTGTCCAACCGTTGCGGTGACAAAAAAAGGCAGAGTGTTTGCGGGATGGTATACCGGAGGTGCATTTGAGCCCTGTATTGGCAACTATAATGTTCTTGTAAAAAGCGACGATCACGGTAAAACATGGTCATCTCCTCTTCTTACCGTAGCAAGCGATGAGCAAAACAGGCTTCGCAAGATAGATATCGAGATCTGGGTGAATGAGGATAACTCTCTATGGATCATGTGGACGGTATCGCCTTATGGTGAAAAATCCTTGCCTGCTACCATCAGAACCCCTTTTGTTTTTGATTATCATCGTGAATTTCTCTATACTGAGGTTATGATATGCAGAGATCCTGATGCAGATGAGCTGGTTTGGGAGAAGCCTCGTATGATGTGCGAAGGCTTTATGAGAAACAAGCCCATCGTTACCTCCGACGGTAGGATCATCGCCCCTGCGTACGATTACGGCAGTGAGCAGTATAAGCTTCGTTACTCTGATGACGGTGGTGAGAGCTTTTATAATGTTGCAGTTGACGGAAAGCCCGATGCGAACATTTACGATGAAATAACCGTTTGCGAGCGACGTCCGGGCAAGCTGCGTTTTTTAGCGCGAACCAAGCGCGGCTATTATGTATATTCGGATTCGTTCGACGGCGGTAATTCGTGGACCGATGCAAAAGAATACGAGGAGGCGCCGGGCACAAGGTGTTATTTGGGAAAGCTGAAAAACGGGATGACCGTTTACGTGCGAAATATATCCAATACCCAAAGGAACGGTATGAAGATATGTCTATCCGAGGATGGCGGCGATACCTTCCTGTGCGAAATGGTGCTGGATGATCGCGAAAGCTTATCGTATCCCGACCTTGATGAGGATGAGGAAGGAAATATTTATATCGTTTACGACCGTGAGCGTGATAACCGCATAAAGCTGAATAGAGAAACGTGGATTTCGGAAGCGGCAAAAGAGATCATTGTCTGCAAAATTACGATTGATGACGTGATGCGTAATACATTATCTAAAGGCTCTTTTTTAAGAAGGATCATAAGTAAGGCAAGAATAGACGTGGCGGAAGCTTGAAAATCAGTTACATTTTTATGCCATGATCAAAAAACCACCCATCAGGGTGGTTTTCTTTTGGCTTATCTTGCCGACACAAACAAACAAAGACCCGTAACCAACAGCCAAAGCCCCAAGGACGAAAGCTCTTAGGGCTTACTTCTTACCTATTACCTCTTCGCTCTTACCTCAAAAACGTCCTAGGGGCTTTGGAAAGTAATAAGTAATAGGTAAGAGGTAATAAGTATTTTGCAAGTTTGCCTTGTCATTTTTGTTTTATAATGGAAAATAATAAGGTATAGTATTCTAAACGGGACTGATTTGATTCCTCGGTAGGGGGTATATGGATTTAAATGTAAAAAAATTCTTTATTTTTCTTATAAAATTCTTTACAAAATAAAAAAGTAGTAATATAATTCTAATGGTAATCCCAATCTTTTCTTTAAGGAGTTTATAAATATGAAATTGATCATCAAAGAAAACTACGAAGAAATGAGCCTTTGGGCGGCTCAGCATATAGCCGATGCTATAAATAATCATAAAGAGGAGCGCCCGTTCGTGTTGGGTCTTCCTACAGGATCTTCTCCTCTCGGAGTTTATAGGAATCTTATCAAAATGAACAAGGAGGGCAAGGTAACCTTTAAAAACGTAGTTACCTTTAATATGGACGAGTACGTTGGCCTTCCAAGAGAGCATGATCAGAGCTATTGGTATTTCATGCATGATAATTTCTTTGATCATATAGATATCCCTGCAGAAAACGTAAATATCCTTAACGGTATGGCAGAGGATCTTGAGGCTGAATGCAAGCGCTACGAGGATAAGATAGCCTCCTACGGCGGAATCGACCTGTTCCTTGGCGGTAGCGGAGTGGATGGTCACATTGCCTTTAACGAGCCCTTTACCTCTCTTACCTCAAGAACGGGAGTGCGTGCTCTTACCGAGGACACCTTGATAGTTAACTCTCGCTTTTTTGGAAATGACGTAAATAAGGTGCCTAAGACCGCACTTTCGGTAGGCGTCGGTACGGTTTGCGATTCAAAGCAGGTGCTGCTTGTGATCAACGGACATAATAAGGCCCGTGCGCTTCGCCATTGCGTTGAGGGCGGCGTTGACCATGCATGGACAATAAGTGCTCTTCAGCTTCACCCTGACGGGATCATCGCTTGCGATGAGGCCGCTTGCGGAGAATTGAAGGTGGATACCTACAAATACTTCAAGGAGATCTACAAAAACGAAAAATAACCTAAAGGAAGCGGGCGACCGCTTCTTTTTTTATTTCAGATCTTCTTTTTTGTTTAGATATTATTAAAGCAGAAAAATAAAAAAATTCTCTTGACAAATGCACTCTAATGCGTTAGACTATAATCACTCTAATGAGTTAGAGTACAATGAGGGGAGGTAAAAAACATGGAAACGCCCAAGATATTTGAAAGCGAGTACAGGTTCTGCCTTATTCTTTGGGAGCACGAGCCCATCAGGAGTGCGGAGCTTGTTGAGCTTTGCAACCAAAAGCTGGGATGGAAGCCCACGACTACATATACCGTGATCAAAAGACTGTCCCAAAGAGGTGTGGTAAAGAACGAGAAAAGCGTTGTAAGCGCCATTATAAGCAAGGAGGAGGCTCAGGCGGCAGAGATAAGCCGTATGGTGGAAAACACCTTTGAGGGTTCATTACCCGCCTTTATAGCGGCATTTACGAAGCATCAGAGGCTAAGCGAGGACGATGTCGAAGAGGTAAGCAGGTTGATAGATCACTACAGGAAGGGGTAGAGCTATGGCGGAGATATTTATCAAGATATTAAATATGAGCATAGCGGCCGGCTATATCATTATTGCGGTATTGATACTCAAGCTATTGCTTAAAAGGATCCCCAAGTGGATAAATACCCTGCTTTGGGGCTTTGTAGCACTGCGTCTTGTGTGCCCGTTTAATTTTGAAAGCATTCTCAGCCTTATTCCGAGCGCTCAAACCGTAAGTCCCGACATTATGAACCATACTGCACCCTCGGTGGATTCGGGTATTCCTGCGTTTAATAATGCAGTGAATCCTATAATAGAGCAATCCTTCGCGCCCAAGGTAGGGGACAGCGTAAATCCATTACAGACAGTGCTTCCCGTTGTGGCCTCGTTGTGGGCGGTGGGTGCCTTGGGCATGCTGATATACGCCGCAGTAAGCTACGTTATCCTTGCGCGTAGGGTGAGTACCGCAGTAAGGCTTAAGGATAACGTTTATCAAAGCGAAAGAGTTGTCTCACCGTTTGTTCTTGGAATCTTTAAACCGAGGATATATCTTCCGTACGAGCTTGACGGTGACCATCTTGCCTTAGTGCTTGCGCACGAGCAGGCTCATATTAAAAGATCGGACCATATTTGGAAGCCCATAGGCTTTATTTTGTTGGCGTTATATTGGTTTGATCCTCTTATTTGGGTCGCATACGTTATGCTTTGCCGTGACATCGAATTTGCGTGCGACGAAAGGGTCATAAAGGATATGGACCGTGAAAAGCGAGCGGATTATTTGCAGATACTGCTTGCGCAAAGCGCGAGACAAAGAGTGATCTCGGCTTGCCCGGTAGCATTTGGAGAGGTAGGTGTAAAAGGAAGAATGAAAAAGATAATCAGTTATAAAAGGCCCTCCTTTTGGGTGATGATATCTGCGGTGCTTTTGGCTGCAATTATAGCGGTGTGCGGGCTTACTGACCCGATAAGCAAGCGCCTGGGAAGCATTGACGGTCTTAATATTAATTTTGACGCCACGGTGTTTTTCAGTCACGCCTCTCCCGAAGCCGATATGAATATCGCACAAAAATGCGAGCCAAGCAATATCAGGGAGCTGTTTGACCTTAAGATATCCTCAACTGCGGTGTCGAACGATCTTAGCGACAACAGGGATAAGACCCATAGCCTCCTGCTTTCATCAAACGGTGATGCCATTGGTGTTTATTTTAACGCTGATTTTACTGCAGTCTATCTTGGGATCGAGGATAAGCTCACAAGCTCCTATAGGGTCAAGGATCCAAATGCGGCAAGAAGCGTATATTATAAAATAAGCAAAAGGATAAATATAGATGCACTCAAGCAAAAATATCCGAGCTGCTTTGAGATATCCACGTTCAAAGGACTTGAGGTATGTATTTGGCAAATGGCGAAGGATTCCTATTACTGCTTGCTGTTGCCCGGAAAAAACAGCATATATACAAATCAAGAGCTGTGGAGTATGCATAACAATGCGGTAAGGCTTTCGGATATGCAAAGGATAATTACCTACTATATCTTAGTAGGAGAGGTGGAGCGCGACGAGGTTTTCATCCATCCCATAACAATGCCGCATTCAAGCTATGCATATAATATTGATGGTGATTACGTCGAAAAAGTAAATAACATCTTTTGGTCGGAGATATCTTACTAAATGCATAATCACATAATTTTTAGGTATTAATATGCAATTTGAGCGTAAAAATCAGCATGATAGTAATAAATATTTATTACTATGCAAAATTTTTCTTGACATATGCATATAGCGGGTGTTAAAATACCCTTGTAAATGCGATTGAGCAAGAACAAGTAGGCTATGGCAGAACCTTAAAGAGAGTTGTCGGTTGGTGCAAGACGATGGGGGAGCTTTGGTTGAATTCATCTTGTCAGCAGTGCACCGAACGTATTCAAGTAGGCTGCAACGGGTGTTCCCGTAACAGAACAAGGGTGTTGCTTGACACTCTAAAAGGTCGTGATCGTGAGAGAGCGATAAATTGAGGTGGTACCACGGGTCTTCTCGTCCTCTGTATTCTGTTTTGAATATAGAGGACTTTTTTGTATTTAAAACGGAGCAAAATTTTCGTAAATGAAAGGAATTTGCAAAATGTCACAGAATTACTACCAAAAAGAAATTGAGACCATGCCTGTCGAGGAAATGAAAAAGCTTCAATCGGACAAGCTGGTAAAGCAGGTAAAGCACGTATACGACAACGTGCCATATTACCGTGATCTGATGGATCAAAAAGGGGTTAAGCCTGAGGATATTAAGGGTATTGAGGATCTTTATAAGCTGCCGTTTTTGACCAAGGCCGACCTCAGAGATGCTTATCCCTACGGTCTGCTTGCCAAGCCCCTGGAGGACTGCGTTCGCATTCAGTCCACCTCGGGAACCACGGGCAGACGTGTAGTTGCATTTTATACTCAAAAGGATATCGACCTTTGGGAGGATTGCTGTGCGCGCGCTATCGTTGCGGCAGGCGGAACTAAGGCAGACGTATGTCAGGTGGCCTACGGATACGGTCTTTTTACGGGCGGCCCGGGGCTTAACGGCGGATCTCACAGAGTAGGATGCCTCACCCTTCCCATGAGCTCGGGAAATACCGAGCGCCAGATACAGTTTATGATGGATCTTAACGCTACCATCATCTGTTGCACACCGTCCTATGCGGCATATATCGGTGAATCCTTAAAGGAGCAGGGCTATAAGCCGGAGGATATTCCGCTTAAGGCCGGTATTTTCGGCGCAGAGCCCTGGACGGAGGAGATGCGCCGCGGTATTGAGCAGACGCTGGGCATCAAAGCCTATGATATCTATGGTCTTACCGAGACGTCGGGCCCCGGTGTATCCTTTGAGTGCAGTGAGCAGACCGGTATGCATATAAATGAGGATCACTTCCTTGCCGAGATAATCGATCCCGAGACCGGAGAGGTGCTTCCCGAGGGGGAAAAGGGAGAGCTGGTATTTACCTCGCTTGATAAGGAGGCGTTTCCGCTTCTTCGTTACCGTACACGCGATATCTGCGTGCTTTCCCGTAAAAAATGCTCCTGCGGACGTACACTTATCAAAATGGCAAAGCCTATGGGAAGAACCGACGACATGCTCATTATCCGTGGCGTAAACGTGTTCCCAAGCCAGATAGAAACCGTTCTTTTGAACGAGGGATATCAACCCAATTATCAGATTATCGTTGACAGAGAGAATAATACCGATACCTTTGACGTAAACGTAGAAATGAACCCCGAGCAGTTTACCGACAAGGTAAGTCAGATCCTTGCGATGGAGAAATCCCTTGCAAATGCCATGAAGACCATGCTGGGCATCAATCCCAAGATACACCTTGTTGCACCTAAGAGCATTGTACGAAGCGAAGGTAAAGCGGTTCGTGTAATAGATAAACGTAAGCTGATCTGAAAGGAGTAGTAGATATGTCAATAAAGCAGTTGACCGTATTTGTTGAAAATAAGCAGGGAACCATGGTGGCCATCACCGATACTCTTGCAAAGCACAATGTAAATATCAGAGCCCTTTCCATTGCCGAAACCGAGGCCTTTGGAATACTGAGACTTATCGTAAACGATGAAAAAACCGCAGAAAAGATACTCTCCGAGGAAGGATATCTCATTAAGATCACCGACGTTATAGGTGTCAAGATAGGGGATGAGCCGGGCAAGCTGTCCGCGGCACTCGGAGTGCTTGACAGAGCGCGTATCAACCTTGAATATCTGTATGCATTTATGTCGCGCACCGAAAAGCATGCCTATGTTGTTTTGCGAGTGGAGGATAATGCCGCTGCAGAGGCCGAGCTTGTAGGGGCGGGCTTCCACCTTATCGCGGATGCTGACGTGCTTAAGCTGTAAGAGCCTGTAGCGGGCTCGCGCGCTTGTCGACCTGTCGACCGACAAGCACAGCTCGCCGTGCCGCTTGCACTCCTGCCCTTGGCACGCGCAAGCGGCAAACGGTATTACAATGCTTAACAAAAAAACATAAGCGAGCGTTCTTGGGCGCTCGCTTTTTATACAGTAAAAGCTCCGTCCTTCAAACAAACGGAGCTTGTTTTACTTTGATCATTTCTCCTGGGAATCAGGGGCAGCCTCGGCCTCGTGGGGTTTGTTTTTGGCGCTTCTTGCCTTGAATGAGGGAAGTTTAACAAATAAGAACAGTATGCCGCCAAAGAGTAAAATGGCTACGGCTGCCGTTGGAGCGATGGCGTTTAGTGTTGGGGCAATAAAGCCGGTAACGTATGGGAAGGCGCATATCGCAAGGGATATGATTGCCGACGCGCAAATGATCACGGCGCGGCTTCTGCGCACGTTTAGAAGCTGAGCTGAGGCGTAGGCCGAGCCGCAAAGCTCCTCTGCGCGCTTATCCGCACCGATGCCCACCAGAGCGTCCTTTATAAAGCCCTTGCCCGAGGTTATCTTAATGGAGATATCGGTGGCCTTCTTTAATATTCTTGATGCATTAAGAGGATCCTTCAGCACTGTTAGCTCCAAGGCTGATATCCGGGAGAGTATCTCGCGCATTTCGTTAAGCGGGGGGATCTTGTCCCATAAGCATATGGCTCCGTCATCAAGCAGGGCGAAATTGCAGCCTTCGCTTTTGATGCTCACGCAATAGAACTGCCCCATGCAGTCGACGGGGAGATCGATAAATAGATCGCAAAGTCGACTCTTTATCGTTATGGGACACCCGAAGAGCTCGGAAAGATCCGCGTTAAGAAGCTTTTCGCGTGCATCGATGGCGTACTTCATGGCGTGGTAATAATGAGTGCTTCCCAGCGCGGGGGATTGTGTTAACGTTATTACGGTCTTACCGCGACAGATGCTTATCTTTACGCCAAGGGGCATGGAATTATAGCTGTAGGACGGCTGCATATTTCGCATAATGCGTCTTGGAGCATCCACAACGGCACTATAGACTATATTGCAGCTTCTGCACTCTGAGGTGCTGAAGCCTTGGATCAGCTGCTCTGCCGATTGCTCGCTTATCAGGGTTATGATTCCGTTGTCGGCGCTCTTTAAAATTCCCGTGGAGCTTGCGGCACAGTGTATTGCATCAAAACTGCAATCAAGGGTAAAGACACGCGCAGTATCATCACAGCATATAAGCAGGGAAAAGCCGCATAAGCGGGCAAAAAGCTCGGGACAAGTGCAAGTGGGGCGGTTAAGGATAAGAACTCTTCGCTCCTCAAGAAGTCCGTCCTGCATGGGAAGCTTGCTTGTAAGCTCGCGACCGTTTTCACAGTCCTTTATATAAAGATCCAGCATGCTCTCGGCCTCCGACCTTGCGGGCTGTGCCGCAGGGATCTTTGCCGAAACGGGTGCTGTGGCAATGTCCATGCCTTCAAATAAAAGCATGTCCATCATAAACTGACGAAGTATGCTGAAGATTATATCGGTCGCGCGCGCGGCGTCCTTTTCGTCCCTGATGCCGGTCAACAAATACTCGTGTATTATAGGTAGTGTGTCCACCGATTCTCTGTTAAAGGGAAGCTCTCTTTGCGCAAGGGCGTCAAGAGCATCGCACAGCATGCCTGCCGCCCTGGGCAGCTTCTGACTTTTTGATACGGTGTCGATAAGATATGCACAGGCGAGCTCGGATAGCGTGGGACGTAAGGGGAGATACAAATTCTCCGCAGAGGGAACGCTCTCGTGGTTGCTTATGTAGTGGCGCAACGCCCCGTTGTAGCTCTGACCGCCGTAGCTTATGCTGTTGTTGTAAAGGATGATGCCCTCCGCGTCGGTGGGCTCGGTTAAATAATAAATAATACGCATATTTTTACTCCGTTTCGGCTTTTTTTAAAAGGATAACGTCAATTTTTTAATAAATGTGGTTTTATCTTTAAATATATACAAAAACCTCTGTTTTTATTATATCAAATCCCGCATAAAATGCAATAGAAATATTTAAAGTTATATGTTTCTTTTTGGATTGACTAAGTACGCGTAAAATGGTACAATTATAAAGGGATATTTCGGCAATTATTAACCGCAATGTTCGCTGAATGCTTAACAATTACTTTCGTGAGGCTTATATATGGTTTTCTACACCAATTCTTATCAGGAGACAAAGCTGCTTGCAATAAAGGTGGCAAATGCAATAAAAAATGGCTGCTTTATAGCCTTTAACGGGGATCTCGGTGCGGGTAAGACCGCTTTTGTTACAGGTCTTGCCGAGGGTCTCGGAAGCAAGGAGGCTGTGTCAAGCCCTACCTTTGCCTTGCTTAATCAGTATACCGACGGCCGCATCCCGTTGTACCATTTCGATCTGTATCGCATAAACGGCCGGGAAATATATTCACTTGGCTTTGACGAGATGTTTTTTGACCCGAGTATTATTTGTTGCGTCGAGTGGAGCGAACGCCTGGAGGAGCAGGATATGCCTCAAAAGCGCATAGAAATAACCATCCTTAAGCTTGATGGCGACAACCGATGCTTTTCCATAAAGCCGATAGGTTATAAAGAAGGAGAGTTTGAAATATGCTGATATTGGCTCTTGACACCGCAAGCAGATATTGCTCGGCGGCAATAATGCGGGATGGAGAAATAATAGCAGAGCAGACCGTCTGCTCGGGACTTGTTCATTCCAGGACCTTGATGGTGTTGGTGGATAACGTGCTTAAAAGTGTGGGTCTGAAGGCTGAGGATATCGACCTGTTTGCTTGCTCAAGCGGACCCGGCTCATTTACCGGAATCAGGATTGCGGTAAGCACCGTAAAGGGCCTTGCAATAAAGGATAATAAGCCTTGCATAGGGGTAAGCACTCTTCAGGCGGCGGCGGAGGGAGCGGACTGCCCCGACGCGGTGGTATGCGCAATACTTGATGCCCGTTGCTCTCAGGTCTATGCCGCGGCATATCGCAACGGCAGTCAAATAATAAAGCCCGAGCCCATGCTGCTTGAGAGTCTGCTTGACAGGCTTTCCGATGCTGAAAGGGTGGTCTTCTGCGGAGACGGCGTGTCGGTACACCGTGATGCGATATCCGCGCGTCTTGGTGATAAGGCGTATTTTGCCGCACCTCCGCAAAGATATCAGCGCGCCGCAAGCGTAGCAAGCGTGGCGCAAAGGCTATATAATGAGGGATACAGCACAAACTGCTTTGAGCTTGATGCCACCTATTTAAGGCTCTCTCAGGCAGAGCGCGAATATGCCGCCAAGCATGGTGCGGATAAATAAAACGGAGATATCCATGATATTTGACGGATTAAAACAGGAATATTTGGACGGGATAGTCCAGATAGAAGAGCACTCCTTTTCCCATCCGTGGAGCAGAGGCGCCTTCGAGCGCGAGCTTGAAAACTCGGTCGCGGATTATACCGTTGCCGTAAAGGATGGTAGGGTGGTAGCCTATGGCGGACTGTGGAAGATCCTTGACGAGGGTCATATAACCAATATCGCGGTGCATAAGGATGAGCGCCGTAAGGGAATTGGGGATGCCTTGCTTAGGCGCATGCTCGAAAAGGGAAGGGAAAACGGCATAAACGCATTTACCCTTGAGGTGCGCATCAGCAACCTCGGTGCGCAGGAGCTTTATAAAAAGCACGGCTTCAGAAGCGTGGGCGTGCGCAAAAGGTATTATCCTGATGGTGAAGACGCCATGATATTCTGGCTTAATTTTGATTAAATAATAAAAGGAGGCATATTATATGCAGCTTGATATAGATGGCCTGTCGGTGCATGCGGAGCAGATGGGCGAGGGGAGCGACGTTGTGTTGCTTCACGGCTGGGGCTATGCCTCCGACCTTCTGATGCCCCTTGCAAAAAAACTGTCAGCCAAGCATAGAGTGACCCTTATCGACCTCCCCGGGCACGGAGCCACCGATGAGCCCGAGCAAGCGTATTGCATAGAGGATTTTGCCCGTGTGGTTGCAGGCACGCTTGAAGCATTGGGTATAAAAAAGGCACATTTTGCGGGCCACAGCAACGGCGGAAGGACAATAATCGCGCTTTCCCGCAATCACGCAGATATAATGGATCGAATTGCCTTAATGGATGCATCGGGCATTCGTCCCAAAAGAGGATTGAGGTATTATTTCAAGGTCTACAGCTATAAATTGGGCAAAAAAATACTTTCCCTGCCTTTTTTTAGCGATGAAGCAAGAAAAAAATATACTCAAGGTAAGGGCTCGGCCGATTATAAGGTGCTCTCAGATGTGATGAAGGCTACCTTTTCAAGGATAGTAAATGAGGATCTTACCCCTCAGCTTGCCAAAATAAAATCTCCTACAATACTGATTTGGGGAGAAAATGATGCGGATACCCCGCTTTATATGGGTAAAATAATGGAGAAGCAAATACCCGACTCGGCACTCATCCTCTATGAGGGAAAGGGCCACTATGCATTTGCGGAGGATCTTAACAAGACTGCCGCCGTGCTCGGTTCGTTCTTTAATTAAAATTGATGTAAGGTGAATTAATAATATGGGTGATTATATAAATATGGTACTAAACGGCATTGCAATGCTGTTGATACTGCTTGCGGCTTTAAGCGCAAGCAAATTTCATTTGCATTTTTTACAGCTTGAATCCTACTATCTTGCGGGATATCGCCATTTCATGCTTAAAAAATGGTATTTGTTTGTTATAGCCGCCGTTCCGTCTGCGATAGGTCTTCTTAACATTGATTTCCTTTCCGGGGGCGTTGGCGTGCTGCAGGCGCTTGCGGTGTACCTCATCGGCAAAAGAGTGCTAGCCCAGACTAACGAGAAAAAGCCTTTGGTGGTTACCGCCCGCGTAAAAAGACTGATGGCTATTGAGGCGGCGCTGATGCTGGCGGTGGCAGTAAGCCTCGGGATAGCCTTTAAGCTTGATAATATCTGCTCGCTTTTCGGCCTGGTAGTTTTGCTTGTTCCCTTTATTGTGGCGCTTGCCGCGCTTATTGCCATGCCCATCGAGTATTCGGTGCGTATGTACTATATTAACGATGCGAAAAAAATTCTTGCCTCACGTCCCGATCTTAAAATAATAGGAATTACGGGATCTTACGGAAAAACAAGCACTAAGTTTTTATTATCCACAATGCTGAGCGAAAAATATGCCGTGCTTACCCCTCCCTCAAGCTATAACACCACTCTTGGTGTGGTAAGGGTGATACGCGAGCGCCTTCAGCCCGACGACGAGATATTCATCTGCGAAATGGGCTCCCGTCACGTGGGGGATATCAAGGAGATATGCTCCTTTGTAAAGCCGGATATCGGTATTATAACCTCCATCGGACCTCAGCACCTTGAGACATTCGGAAGCATGGAAAACATCCTCAAGGGCAAGTTTGAGCTTATTGAGGCTGTAAAGGAAACCGCATTCTTTCCGCTTGGGAATGAATATACCGAGCGCATGCTTCAGATGGCTGAGTGCGAAAAATATGCCTTCGGCGTGAATAAAGAGTGCTATATGTACGCGTCAAATCTTACGGTAAGTCCGGACGGCTCCTGCTTTGCGCTTGTAAACCAAAAGGGGGAGAGTGTCTTCTGCACGACTGCTCTGCTTGGCGAGCATAACGTGCAAAACATCGTGGGCTGTGCCGCCGTTGCTTACCGTATGGGACTTACCATGGAGCAGATAGCCCGCGGCATCTCCAAGCTTAAGCCGGTAGAGCATCGCCTGCAAATAGTATCGCGACGTCCCGTAACCGTGATCGACGATGCCTTCAACTCCAGCCCCAACGGTGCAAAAGCGGCACTCAAGGTGCTCTCGGGCTTTTCGGGCAGACGCATCATAGTTACTCCGGGCTTTGTCGAGCTTGGAGATAAGCTTGATGATTATCACCTTGAGTTTGGTAAGCAGATAGCCAAAAGCGCGAATATTGCCATTTTGGTGGGAAGCCGTACGAGCAAGATAAGGGAAGGCATAGAGTCGGAGGGCTTTGATATGGAAAACGTCAAGACCGTGGATAGCCTCGCAAAAGCCACCGAGCATATAGGCGCCATCAGCAGGGCAGGAGACGTGGTTCTGTTTGAAAACGATCTTCCCGACAACTATTGATCTTAAACGATTGACAATATTGCGGTTTTGTTATACAGTATTTTTCGCCCGTGATATTGCTTTGATATTGTAAAAATTTATTGATTATTTTAATAAAGAGGTATTTTTATGTTAAAGGTAGCGGTATTTTTTGGAGGAAAGACCGTAGAGCACGATGTTTCCGTGGTTACGGCTCTTCAGCTCATGGAGAATCTTGATAAAACCAAGTATGACATCATTCCGATATATATTACCCGTCAGGGGGATTGGTTCACAGGCAAAAAGCTTATGAGCGTCAAGGGGGTACAGTCCTTTGACCCCGCCGACAGTGAGCTTGAGCGTTGCTATCTCCCCGCAAACGTGCGCGCTCGCCAGCTTTACCGCTATAATACCAAGGATACTCTGTTTAAAAAGCAGGACAGACTCATTGCTTCAATAGACGTTGCCATTCCCGCAATGCACGGACTCAACGGCGAGGACGGAACCCTGCAGGGCTTGCTCGAGCTGGCGGGAGTGCCGTATACAAGCTGTGGCGTGCTTGGCAGTGCGGCGGGTATGGATAAGATACTTATGAAGGCGGCGTTCAAGGGTGCAGGCCTTCCCGTTCTGCCTTATATCTTTTTTGACAGAGGAAGCATTAAGGAAAATATGCAAAAGCATCTTGACGATGCCGAGGCGACCCTCAGTTATCCCATGTTTGTTAAGCCTGCAAACCTTGGCTCATCCATCGGTATAAGCAAGGCAAACAACCGCGAGGAGCTTGAAAATGCCATTGTTGTGGCATCTCATTATGACAGACGTATACTTGTCGAGCAGGGAGTTTCAAGCCTTTGCGAGATCAATTGCTCGGCTCTTGGCTTTGGCGACGACGTTACCCCCAGCGTTTGCGAAATGCCCGTAACCTGGGAGGAGTTCCTTACCTACGATGAAAAATATATGCGCGGCGGCAAATCCGCCAAGGGAAGCAAGGGCGCAAGCGGTATGGCATCCCTATCCCGACAGATCCCCGCTCCCATTAGCGAGGATATGACCAAGGTGGTTGAGGATTGCACCGTCAAGGCATTCCGCTTACTTGATTGTAAGGGCGTGGTCCGCATCGATTATATCATAGATAAGGCCACCGATACCCTTTATATCAACGAGATCAATACCATCCCCGGCTCCTTTGCATATTACCTTTGGGAGCCCAAGGGAATTACCTATCCCGAGCTTCTTGATAAGCTTATCGATTATGCCATCAAGGCTCATAACGAGAGCAAAAATAATGAATACGCCTATGATTCCGAGATACTTACTCGTTACGGTCAAGGTCAGGGTGGCGTAAAAAAGTAATTAAAATACAACGGGGCAGACCGCCCGAAAGGAGAACCTATGCCGGTTCGTATAGATGAAAACCTTCCCGCATTTGCGCAGCTTACAAAGGAGAATATCTTCGTTATGTCCTCTCAAAGAGCGGCAATGCAGGATATCCGCCCGCTTAAAATTGCAATTTTTAATATTATGCCCACCAAGGAGGTAACCGAAACTCAGCTTCTGCGTCTTATAGGTAATACCCCCCTTCAGGTGGATATAACCCTTCTGCATCCCGCATCCTATACCTCAAAGAATACTCCTCCCGAGCATCTTAACAGCTTCTACCGTACCTTTGCCGATATCAAGGATACCAAATTTGACGGACTTATCATTACGGGTGCACCGGTGGAGAAAAAGGATTTCGAGGACGTTCTTTATTGGGATGAGCTCAAGCAGCTTATAAAATGGTCAAGAACCAATGTCTATTCCACAATGTATATCTGTTGGGGTGCACAGGCTGGTCTGTTTTATAATTACGGTATCAACAAGGAAAGAATGGAAAAGAAGCTTTCGGGAGTGTACGAGCATAAAAAGGCAAATATCACACATAAGCTCATCCGTGGCTTTGACGATACCTTCTACGCACCGCACTCCCGCTATACCACGGTAAGGAAAGAGGATATTTTGGCTTGTCCTGAGCTTACCTTGCTTGCCGAGAGCAAGGATGCGGGCGTGTTCCTTATTGAAGGTAAAAACGGACGTGAGGTCTACGTTACGGGACATCCCGAGTACGACGTGGACACGCTTGCTCTTGAATACCGCCGCGATCTGGCAAAGGGTATAGACCCCGATATCCCGGCAAACTATTTTCCCGATGACGACCCGGATCAAAAGCCAAACGTGCGTTGGAAGGGCCATGCAAACCTGTTGTTTTGCAATTGGCTAAACTATTGCGTATATCAGGAGACCCCTTACACCATCGAGGATATCAAAGAATAATAAAGGTAAAAGCACTCGTTCAGAGTGCTTTTTTATGTTAAAATACGACGTTATGTATTTTAAGGTATTGATTTTGCATGGTTAATATGTTATACTACAAAAAATAAATTAAGAAGGGTGTTTATTACCATGAATGCGTCTCTGTTTAAGCATGCAAAATGGCTGTGGGAGAAGGAAGTAAGGTGCAACCGTTGGATGATATTCTCCAAGGTGATAGAGCTTGACGAGCTTCCCGATAGCGCTTGGGCCAATATCGCCGCAGAAAATAAGTATTATCTTTATATAAACGGTGAAATTGCAGTATTTGAGGGCGGTCTTAATCGCGGTGAGAGAAACAAAGGCTATTTTGACAGCGTTGATATTGTCAAACACCTCCAAAAAGGCAGAAACGAGATACTTGTTAAGGTGTGGTATTGGGGAAATGAGGGTAGAAATAACGTTTCCTGCGGTAGCGGAGGCTTTATATTTGCCTGTGACGGGCTTGGACTGTATTCCGACTCATCATGGGGCATGCTGCCCGAGCCCGCGCAAATGGAGGTAAACGAACCGTATCCCACCCTTAATCCCATGCAATGCACACTTTACGGCGGATATGACATCGGTTATGATGCCCGCAATGCGCTTAGTCATAACGATCTATTCTGCTTGCCGCCTGCTTGCGAGCTTGGAGGCGCGGGCGACGCTCCGTGGGGAGAGCTTGTGAAGCGCCCAATTCCTCTTTGGAAATTCAGCCGAATTAAAGACTATATCGATATAATTAAAAGCGGCGAGCGTTACCTCTGCAAGCTGCCGTTTGGCATGCAGATCACCCCCTATATGAAGATAAACGCGCGCGGAGGAGAGAGGGTGGACATAAGGACCGATCGCTACAAGATAAGAGGAGGTCCCTTCGGTACTCACGAGCTATATAGCGTGCACAGGTGCGAATATATTGCGCGCAAGGGTGTTCAGGAGTTTGAGGTGCTTAATTGGAGCTTTGGCGAAAGGGTCATATATACCATTCCCGATAGCGTTGAGGTCATTGAGCTTGGCTATCGACAAAGCGGCTACGATTGCAGTCCCGTGGAGGGCTTCTCATGCTCGGACGGAGATATGAATCTGCTTGTGAAAAAATGCGTTACAACCATGTACGCGTGCATCAGGGATAATTTTATGGATTGCCCCGACCGCGAAAGAGGACAGTGGATCGGAGACCTTTCGGTCCAGATGCCCCAAATGTTTTATGCCTTTGATAAAAATAGCCATGCTCTTTGCAAAAAGGCGGTATACGATATAATTAATTACCGAATAGGCAGCAGAATAATGGGACTTGTGCCGGGTGCACAGCCGATAGAGCTTCCGGGGCAGAATCTGTGCGCTGTAAGTGATGTTGGTATGGTGGCTGAGTATTATGAGCATACGGGGGATAAAACCGCTCTGAAGGACTTTTTTAAGCCTCTGGAGCAGTATCTCGCGCTATGGGATTTCGACTACTTAAGCGGTAAGATAATTACCAGACCTTGCGATTGGTATTGGCTTGATCACGGCGACGAGGTGGACAACGATATCTTACAGAACTGTTGGTATTATCTTGGACTTAGGTTTCTTAAGCGCATCGCGGGCGTGATAGGCGCTGAATGTCCTGCCCGGCTTGAGGAGAGGATGCGAGCAATAAAGGATAATTTTGATAATAATTATCTTCATGACGACGGATATACAAGCGGCGATCTGCTTGATGACCGCGCCAATGCCTTGGCTCTGCTTTGCGGCTTTGTAAAAAAAGAGAGCATGGATACCGTCTTATCGGTGTTTGACAAGGAATATCGGTGCACTCCCTTTACCGAGTATTATTTGCTGACCGCACTGTTTGAAAGCGGTTATCCCGAGCTTGCCATGAAGCGATTGCGCAAGCGCTACAGCGGACTTATCCACAATAAATATTCTACTCTTTGGGAGGATTTCACGGTTACGGGCACATATAATCACGCATGGACGGGCGGGCCTCTCGTGCTTCTTAATAAGTACGGATGCGGATTGCGCCCCCTGAAGGCGGGCTATGAGGAGCTTGCCGTATTGCCCCTTGATATCGGCATCTCCAATCTTGAGACCGAGATAGAGACCGTCAAGGGAAGGATCAGGGTGGAGGTCAACCGCGACGGCTATTTCTTCCAGATAAGCATTATGTCGCCCGATATTCCCATAACGGTGGGAGTGCCACTTAAATGGTTTGACGGACGCGAGCCAAGACTGCTTCTTAACGGACGCGAGACCGAATGGGAAACGGTGGGGGAGCACTGCACCGTCAAGACCTGCGGAACCTACAACGAGCTTATGGGCAGAAAATAAAATGAAAAGAACCCGATCTTCTCGGGTTCTTTTTATATTTGCTTATTTTACAAGTCTGAACTCCTCTGTTCCGAAGCGCTCAATGCTTGCAGGTACGTTAAAGGTAAGCTCGTAGGTGCCGTCGATGCAGTAGTAAGCCTGCCAGTAATCGTTTCCGTGTACGCCCTGGTCAAGTGGCTTCCATTCGCCGTTTACCTTCTGCTCGAGCCTCCAGCCCGAATATCCCTTTACGTTGCTGATGGTAATCGGAACGTACCCGATACCGCCGGTAAGGGTGAATTCAGCAACGACACCGTTTTTAGCGCCGGTGGATTTAATAAGAGGAGTGTTTACTCTCTGAAGCTCACCAACAGTTGCATTGATGCTTATGTTGTTGCGAAGTGCGTATTCATAAGCAAGCTCCCAGGTATCATATTTTTCTGCGGGCAACTGATTAAGATACTCGCCCAAGCCGTAGTAATCCGACTTGTGCGCGGGCAGATTATAATAGTGAACGGTAAATGATACGGTGCTGCCCGCCTTTATGACGTTTCCTGCCTCCGCGGGGGGATTTATCTCAAACCCTGCACTCTTCCAGTCAAGAACGTGGGTGGTGCGTATAGAGAAGGAAGGTTGAGTATATTCCTTTCCATTGATAACTGCTTTGTACTCCTTAATGCTTATTGCCTTGTTACCCTTGCTTTCTCCCTTGGGAGCCCCGAGAAAGGCAAACCATGCGCCCTCACCCGGCACCTGTACGGGATTACATCCCTTATGACCTACGTAATCCGGATATCCCTCAACCTGAGGGGTGGCAAATTCATCGCTGTAATGCTTGCCGTTATAATCAAAATCAATTATTCCGGAGTTATTACCTACCGCCATTTTGCTCCAATAGTCGTAGTTGTAGCTGTCCGCACCTATCTGATAAAAATACATTCTATTAAACCTGGTGTCCTCAAGGAAGGTGTAGGTAAAGGTCTGATATGCCATGGAGATATCGTTTGTTCTGGGAGTGCGGGCTACTGCCTCAAAGGCTATCTTGTTGCCCAGCATGCCCTTATAGATCACCTCGGAGAGGTTGGGACCGTGATTCTTATACTGTATGCGCAGGTCGTTTACCTTTAGCTGATAATTGGCGGTGTCGTAAACCCCCATAAAGTCCGCACCACCGGTGTTCGTGGTCCAGTTATACTTCTTACCGTCTATGCGGGAATAAAGCCCAAATGCGCAAATATCGCCCATTGTGCACCAGGTATAGCCGCGCCCTACGTCATAGCAGAAGCTTTCGCCGTAAGCGCCAAGACTGCAGCTTTCCCATATCTTCTGTCCGCCCCAGCCTGCAAGGCAAAGCTGAGAGTGTACTACCGACTCGATGCCGCCCCACTGAGCGTAGGAAACGCAGAAATCATAGGTAACGGTCTGACCTGCGGGCACCTCTATCATGGTGTAGCAATGATACCATTGTCCCTCCCAATATCTTCTGGGAGAATCGGAGGGAGTGGAGGTGTCGTAAAAGTGCCAGTTTCTTGTTATCTGAAGCTGATGTCCCGTAGGCTCGCCCGTTTCGGGGTCAAGAAGCATGGGGGAGGGGCCGGTAACGGCAAGAGGACGGTCCTTGATAAACTGAATCGGAACGCGCACCGTGGTATCGGTGGGATTGGTGATGCTGAAGCGCACCTTCTCATACGTGTTAAGGTTATCCTCGCTGAATTGACCCTCGGTTTTGGAAAACGCCTTGTTTAGGTCAATGCTGTACATGCCGTGGTCGGCATCGTAGGTTACCTTCTGGGTTCTTTCATTTGGTGATATCTGGCTTGCGGTAACATTTACCTCATCGCGCTTGCGGAAGGCCTCGGCATCTGCTTGGCTGGCGTTCTCGGAGGGTATAACGATAAATCCGAAGCCGTTAAACTTATTTCTTGCAAGCTTATTCACCTTGCAGGATACGATGATATTGCTATTCTCTCTTGTAAGGGTGGCATCCACGTCCTTGGGGATGACCAAGGAGTAGCCGCTTCCGTCTGCGCTTCTTAACACAGCGGTCTTGGAGTCAGAGGATACCGTTACGTCCTTGTAGATGGAATCAATGCTGAGGGATATGGAAAGGGTGGCATCGTCAATGCGCATACCGTCGGGGAATACCTCGTAGTTTATTGCGAAATACTCGGGAAGCACGGTCACCTCCATTCGACCGTAAACGTCATCGTTATCCTTGGCCTTGAGGTACATTACGTCCATTCGCTGAAGCAAGCTGCCGGTCTCTAACATGCGCAGACTGACGTCATCCTCGGAGGGGGTAACGTAATTCATTTTAAGGGTTACGTCATCATAAGAGAGGGTATAGCGCATGGTGAAGCCGGGAAGCTTCTTGATGTCGGAGTTAGCAATGCTCATGCGCTCGTCCCTGCCGGGGGCATCAAGTACACCAAAGCGGGAGATATATCCTGTAACTGCGTTAAGAGCAAGACCGTAGATGCCTGTGGAGGCATAGATCTCCTTAAGTGTGCCCGTATAGCCTTCGGGCCACCACATCTGGGTGTAATCCCAAGGATACGATTGCTGAACAAGGGTGGAGGTATCACTATCCACCGTGGGACGGGGATCCACCGATGTTGTGGGGGTCACCTCGGGAGTGGGGGTTTCGGTTGCGGGAGCATCGCTGCTCGTTACCGTAGAACCGGGAGTGGTTCCTGTGGGAGGATTACATCCTGAAAGCAGCAGGATCGCCGCCATTGAAGCTATAAACATAATACGTAAGATCTTCATGTGTGTGCCTTTCTGAATTATTTGTTTTTACTATTATAATTATAACAGAAAATATTATTTCATTAAATGCATTTTATTAACTTAAAATAGCACGATAATAACATTATAACGGCAAAAATGACGATTTGCAACTAACAATGCCGTTTTGTTAGTATTGTGCTTGTGATTTGCTTGCTTTAAACACCTCAATTTGAGGTTTTAATTAAAAATCGGTTGCGATTTATTGAACATTGTAATAAAATAATATCGTTACTGGTTTTTTAGCATCATAATTATAAAGGACGATAAAAATGTCGAACAATTCGTTAACACTTAAATCAATACTCATCGTGGTAATGGACATAGCATTGGTGGGCATATGTCTTCTTGTTTTTGCGCTGTTCCACCACGTTTTGCCTCAGGCGTCAAATCCCGAGGCAGGTGCTACACAGATAATCATTACCAGGCCTACCGCCACCGCAACCGTGACCCCCACACCGGGAGATAATTCCATGCCTCCCGACGTGACCTCCACTCCTTATGTGGATTACGGTCAGTTTGGTGAAAGATTTGCCGATAAATTCGCTACAGATGATACCGTTACCCAAACCGCTACCGAGTATCGCAGTAAGGATATATATATCAGCCTTTCCATGCATACCACAGAGTTTGACAGAGGACAGGTCGTATACCACGTAGCTGATATCTACGTGCGCAATATAGAGAATTTCCGTACCAAGCTTGCACATGATACCTACGGCAGAGGCTTTACCGAGGACGTACGTAAAATGAACTTTAATGAAGGCGGCATCGTGGGACTTTCGGGAGATATGACGTCATCCACTCGCGGCGGTATTGCCATCAGAAACGGCGTTGTATATTGCTCGAAGACCTTTGGTGATGTTTGCGTGCTGTATTGGGACGGTACCATGGTTACCTATGAGGAGGACCGATTCAGCATGGACGAGGCCGTTGCAGGGGGCGCATATCAGGCGTGGGATTTCGGTCCCAAGCTACTTGACGATAACGGCGAACCGCTTGAGGAGTTCAATTCAAGAGTAAGGCTGCACAATCCCAGGAGCGTCATTGGCTATTATGAGCCCGGTCACTATTGCTTTGTTATTATAGAGGGCAGAATAGACCGTTCCGCAGGAGCGACCATGGCGCAGACCGCCGAGATAATGCAGCGCCTCGGCTGTAAGCAGGCATATAATCTTGACGGAGGTCAATCGGCCATTATGGCGTATAATAACGGAGATGGAGACTGGAGCAACGATTTTGTCAACATTCCGTATAATGGCGGAAGACCGCTTACCGATATGCTTTTTATAACCGAGTATACTCCTGAGCAGTAAGACGCGTCGCGCAACAAACGGTATAAAATAAAGCCATCCGCATTTGCGGATGGCTCATTTTTTATTTTCCGAATATACCCTTTTTCTTGTCCGACTCCTTGCCGTTAAGACTGTCGTCAAAGGCCCTGAGAAGCTCCTTCTGCTTGCCGGAAAGTCTCTTGGGTACGTCTACACCCACCGTGACGTAAAGGTCGCCCTTATCTGAGGAGTTAAGACGCTTTATGCCCTTGCCCTTGATGCGGAATACTGTACCCGGCTGCGTTCCCTCGGGTATTTTATACTTGATGCTATCCTCAAGGGTGGGGACTGTTATCTCAGCTCCAAGGGTGGCGTTGGCGTAGCTTATTGCGATCTCAAGATAAAGGTCGCTTCTGTCGCGCTTGAACATCTTGTGCGGCTTAACGGAGAAGTAGATGTAAAGATCACCTGCTGCACCGCCACGTTTGCCGTGCTCGCCCTCACCGCGCAGAGTAATGGCTTGACCGTTATCAATACCTGCCGGTACGTTTATATTGATCTTACGGGCTCTCTTGATCCTGCCCTTTCCCGAGCATTTTTTGCAGGGAGTACGGATTATTTTACCCGTGCCGCCACAGCTTGAGCATACCTGGGTAGAGGAGAAGCTTCCGAACATGGTGTTTTGAGTGGTGCGTACGTGTCCGCTTCCGTGACAGGTGTGACAGGTTTCGGCCCCCGTGCCCTTTTCCGCACCGCTGCCGCCGCACTCGTCACAAACCTCCTCGCGGTTAAGGTTGATCTCCTTTTTAACACCGAAGGCCGCCTCTTCAAAGGTAAGGGAAATATCTACACGCAGATCTCTGCCCCTCTCGGGACCGTTCTGCTTTCTTCCGCCGCCAAAAATACCGCCGCCGAATATGTTCTCAAATATATCCTCAAAGCCGCCAAAGCCCGCACCTGAATATGCACCGCCTCCGCCAAAGCCTGTCTGAGGGTCCGCAGAACCGTATCTGTCGTAATTTGCACGCTTTGTGGAGTCCGACAGAACGGCATAAGCCTCATTTACCTCCTTGAATTTGGCCTCTGCCTCGGCATTTCCGGGGTTAAGGTCGGGATGGTATTTTTTCGCCATTTTGCGATATGCACTTTTTATTTCATCATCAGTCGCGGTCTTGGAGACGCCAAGCACCTCGTAATAATCTTTGTCTGCCATTGATATGTCCTCGTGTTTTTACTTAAATGCTCCAAGCGAAGCATCTACTTCGCTTGGAGAAGGATATTATTTATCGTCGTTTACGACCTCGTAGTCGGCATCGTAGACCTTTTCGCCGCCCTGATCATTGCTTGCGCTTGCGCCCGCATCTGCTCCGGGCTGACCCTGCTGAGCCTGCTGCTGATAGATCTTGCCGAATACCTCGTAGGATACGTTGGTAAGCTTCTCGGTAGCGGCCTTGATGGCGTCGAAATCGGTACCCTCAAGAGCCTTCTTGGTTGCCTCGAGCTCCGTGTTGATCCTTGCGGAATCATCTGCGGAGAGCTTATCGCCAAGCTCCTTCATGGTGCGCTCGGTCTGATAAACAAGGTTGTCTGCATTGTTGCGGGTCTCGATGTTCTCCTTGTTCTTCTTATCCTCTGCGGCGAACTGCTCGGCCTCCTTGACCGCCTTGTCGATCTCTTCATCGGAAAGATTGGTGCTTGCGGTAATGGTGATCTTCTGCTCCTTGCCGGTGCCGAGATCCTTAGCCGAAACGTGAACTATGCCGTTTGCGTCGATATCAAAGGTAACCTCGATCTGGGGAACTCCTCTGGGAGCGGCGGGGATGCCGTCAAGATTGAAGTTGCCGATGGTCTTATTGTGTGCCGCCATCTCGCGCTCGCCCTGGAGAACGTGAATGGTAACAGCGGTCTGTCCGTCAGCGGCGGTGGAGAAGATCTGGCTCTTCTTTGCGGGGATGGTGGTGTTGCGCTCGATAAGCTTGGTGCAAACTCCGCCAAGGGTCTCAATGCCGAGAGAAAGGGGGGTTACGTCAAGCAGAAGCACGTCGTGTACCTCGCCTGCAAGCACGCCGGCCTGAATTGCGGCACCAAGTGCTACACACTCATCGGGGTTGATTCCCTTATAGGGCTCCTTGCCGGTGGCATCCTTAACTGCTGCCTGTACGGCGGGGATACGGGTGGATCCGCCTACGAGCACTACCTTGTCGATCTGGGAGAGGGAGAGACCGGAATCCTTGATGGCTTTGTTTACGGGATCAATGGTGGCCTGTACAAGGTCACGGGTCATCTCGTCAAACTTGGCGCGGGTAAGGGTCATATCAAGGTGAACGGGCTCGCCGTTAGCAACGGTGATATAGGGAAGGCTGATGTTGGTGGACATCACGCCGGAAAGGTCGATCTTGGCCTTCTCAGCAGCCTCCTTAAGACGCTGCATAGCCTTTTTGTCCTTGGACAGATCTACGCCGTCGCTCTTTCTGAACTCGTCAACCATCCAATTGATGATGCGGTTATCAAAATCGTCACCGCCAAGACGGGTGTTGCCGTTTGTGGCCAGTACCTCGAAAACGCCGTCGCCGATCTCAAGAATGGATACGTCGAAGGTGCCGCCGCCAAGATCGTAAACAAGGATCTTGTGGTTGCCGTCCTTGTCAAGACCGTAGGCAAGGGATGCGGCTGTGGGCTCGTTGATTATACGAAGAACCTCAAGACCGGCGATCTTACCGGCATCCTTGGTGGACTGACGCTGAGAGTCGGAGAAGTATGCGGGAACCGTGATAACTGCCTGAGTTACGGGCTGACCGAGATAACTCTCCGCATCTGCCTTAAGCTTTTGAAGGATCATGGCAGATATCTCTTGAGGAGTGTAATCCTTGCCGCCCATGGATGCCTTGTAGTTCGTGCCCATCTCTCTTTTAATGGAGATGATGGTGCTGTCGGAGTTTACAACTGCCTGACGCTTTGCAATAGCGCCTACAAGACGCTCGCCGTCCTTATTTACTGCCACTACCGAGGGAGTGGTTCTGCTGCCTTCGCTGTTAGGAATTACAACGGGCTCGCCACCCTCCATAACTGCTACGCAGGAGTTGGTCGTACCTAAATCTATACCAATAATTTTGCTCATAATAAAGCCTCCTAAAATTATAATTAAATTTATATATTAAACGCTTTTAGCGCCTAATGTCACTCTGTAACCTTTACCATTGTGTAACGGATGACCTTGTCACCAAGCTTGTAGCCCTTCTGAAAGACCTCGCTTATAACTCCGCTTTCCATTCCTTCGGGTGCGGGCTCCTGAAGCACTGCCTCGTGAAGATTGGGATCAAACCTGTCGCCGATACTGCCGATAAGCTCAACGTTGAGATCCTCCAGGGTCTTTTCCACCTGCTTTCGGACGAGCTTTAAGCCATCTGCAACCGCATCGCCCTCCTTGGCGTGAAGAAGTGCTCTGTCAATGTTATCGATAACGGGCAGGAATGCCTTAATGGCCTCCAGCTTGCCGTCAACTATGGCCTCTGCTCTTGCCGATAGGGTGCGCTTGCGGTAATTGTCAAAATCAGCCTGAGTGCGGCGGGCAATGTCGATATAATAGTCTATCTTTGCCTGCATCTCATCTTGCTTGCTTGCAGAGTCTGCCTCTGCAGCCTCCGAGGGGTCCATGTATTCGCTTTGGGTCTGTGCTTCCTGCGCCTCTGCCGCCTCGGTATTTATTTCCTCTTGCTTTTTATCCTTCTTGCTCATGGTCATTCTCCTTAACGTTGTTGTCTATTCGCTTGCCCGAGCTGCCAAGCACCTCTGCAAGCGAATCCTTCATATATGATAAGACCTGTATTACCTTATCGTATTTCATTCTTACAGGCCCTATAACACCTATGGTGCCCTCGGATCTGTCCCCGACCTTATATGTCGCGGTAACCACCGAGCAATCCTTGAACTGCTCGTTTTGGTTTTCGCTTCCGATGGTTATTTTAAACTCCATACCGTCATCGGAGTTTATTACACTGCTTATCTGTCTGTTGGAGTCAAGCAATGACAGCATGCTTCGCGCCTTATCCACGTCGTCATATTCGGGATGATTCAAAAGCCTTGCCGTGCCTCCGACGGTAAACGAGCTGTCCGCGCTAAGCAGATGATCCCGCAGTATCTCGGTGACCTGGGTGAATATCTCGCGCTGACCCTGAAGCTCCTGCATTATCTCTCTGTGTATGTCAAGATCGTCCGCCGAAAGGACTCTGCCCGCAAATATCTTATTAAGATTTTTGCTTACGTCGTCAAGCTGATCCGCCGTAATGGGGCTGTTAAAGCTTACCGGTGTGTCTCTGACTATTCCCACGTCGGTAACAAGCACTACAAGCGCTGAGGTGCTGGTGATGGGGACGAGCTGAATGTGCCGCACCGTGACTCGATTTAATCTTGGCGCCATTACTACGGAAACGTAGTCGGTCGCTTCGCTTATGGCGCTTGCCGCTGCTCTGAGCACCGACTCGGTCTGCACCATGCGCTCGTCATAATAATCGCACGCAAAGTTCATCTCAGGCGGGGTAAGCTGGGCCATCTCCATAAGGGAGTCAACGTACATCCTGAAGGCCTTATCCGACGGAATGCGTCCCGCAGAGGTGTGAGGCTGGTCCAGATATCCCATGCTCTCAAGCTCGTTCATCTCGTTTCTGATGGTGGCAGAGCTTATGCTCATGCCCATGTGCTCGGCTATGGTCTTGGAGCCAACCGGCATTGCTGTGGAAATATAATCGTCAATGATGGTCTTAAGGATCTTCTTTTTTCTTTCCGAAAGCTCCATAACGCTTCTCCTTTGCTTATGACGATTGCTCGTTAGCACTCAAAGCCCTTGAGTGCTAACCTGAACAAAGTATATAACTGTTATGCGTTTTTGTCAACATCTTTTATACACTTTATTTTGAACAAATTATTAATTTTTTATTTTTATTTGTAAAACAGCGTTTTTTTTGAGTAAATATAAAAAAACGAAGGCGTAGAAGCCTTCGTTTTGTGTTTGTCATTCGTTGCTCGTTGCTCTCTTTGGGATCTTTAAAACGCCGTCACGGGTGATGATGTTGTAAAAATATGCGATCTCACGTCTGTTGCCGTTTACGTTAGCATATATTCGTACGCTTCGTATGGCGTTTTTCACAACGTCTCCGGGATTGATGGCCTCTCCCGAAACGGTGACCTCAAGCTCGTGCCCCGGAACAAGACTGCCGCTTACTATCCACCAGTTATCGTTTGTAAGGGGGGTGCCGTCATAGGGCTTGGAATCCGACGCCGACTGAATGATCAGATCCCTTTTAAGGATGGTCATGGTGCCGTCAAGCAGGGTTATGCTTCCGTATGATGCAGTCACGTCCTGCCCGTTTTCATCAAGAATCGCAAAGCTTGTTATCTTGTTGGGATATATGCCCGGATCTGTCTGTCCGTATCCCGATTCGCTCATGGTGATGCGCACGGTGTGACCGGGCAGCAAATATCCGTTAAGCACTCTGTAGGGGGTCTCGCTCCAACGGCTGAAGGTCTTGCCGTCATATTGCTTTGTAAGGCTGTAGGCCTGAATGGCAAAGCCTTCGGTCTCGGTGTCTTGACCCGGATAGTCCTGAGGATGCATGGCGGGGGTCACGTCTACGGGTACCCAACCTACCGAATCGATAAATACCTCTACCCAAGCGTGTCCAACACGGAGCGGAGTATACTTCTTTGAGTTTACCTCGGATGCATATCCCACGACGTATCGCGAGGGTATACCGAGAGCTCGGAACATCATGGTGCCTGCACAGGCAAAGTGTTGGCAGATGCCGCGCTTTGCCTTGGTCAGGAAATATACTGCTATATCCTCCTTCGCCGCGGCGTTATTATAAAGCGTGTTCGCCCCCAGATCGTATTGTGCTGCGCTTGATATGTATTTTTTTACCGCCTCTATGGTGCTTACGATGTTGCCCGTATCAAGTCCGTTTTGATATGCGATCTTCTGCATTGCAAGACGGGTGGAGTCGGGGATCTGCAAATATTGAGAGTAAACAAATTGAGTATAATCTGTTATGCCGTCATCATTTTTCAACACTTTTCTTAAATTATACAGTTCGTTGTAATTTAAGAGGTTGTAAAAATCGAAGGTATATTCGTTGGAGCTTCCGGTAAAGTATATGTCGTTTGCCCCATAGCGCTCGGCAGAATCATAAGTAAAGTAGGGCGCAAGTATCAGATCGGGATCCTTCGTAGCAATGGATATCTTAAGCCTTGTGGAATCTCCGTACTTTGTCTTTATTCTATGACCAACGTAATCAAGCGGAGCAATGTGGTCCGGAGCAAGCTTGTTTATGCTATAGGGAACACCTATCGTGAAACCGTCGCCCGTATAATCTCCGTATGACGAATGGCGAAGATACGCAACGGTATATATCGCATGGTCGCTGATCAGCTTTATTTGAACCTTGGGCTCTTTTGATATTTTGCTCGGATCAACAAAGCCAATACCTACGTACCCGGGAGGCTGGCTGCTACCGCCGCTGCTACCGCCACCGCTACCGCCGCCGCTTCCACCGCCGCTACCGCCGCCGCTACCGCTACCGCTTCCACCGCCGCTTCCACCGCTGCTACCGCCGCTACCGCCACCGCTATCGCCACTATTACCGCCCGGGGAAGGGGGTGTGGCGTCGGAGGGAAGAACGGTTATAGTGCCAAAGCTGTAGGTGATTATGTAGCACCCTGTGGTGTCCTCGTTGCCACTTTGAGTTGAGCGCATGCTTACTGTAAAGTAGTTGGGGCTCTGTCCAACCTCGGTCTGACTTCCCGTATAGTGCGGAAGTATCATATCTGTGCTTATAAGCTTACCTGAGGTAATGGTATATGAATAGCAGGTGAGAGGATAACCCGTGTACCTTCCGGTAATACTACCCGAGAGCAATGATATTTCGATGGGATCGACGGTCAATGTGCCCTCATCCACTATAATATTGTATCCCTCATCGGTAACCTCCCTGCCGTTTTCATCCTTTATCACAACGTTGAGCGAGTTGGGGGAGATCCCCGCAAGGGTCTGACTTCCGTCGGTATGGCATTGCATGGTGTGATTGGGTAAGAGCTCGCCGCCCGTGTGCTTAAAGCCGGAGTGGGTCAAGGGTGTGCCGTCGTAAGACTTGGAGGCTGATTCTGTAGTGAAGGTCAATACTATCGGGCGTATCTCAATGGTTCCGGCATCCTGAATTAAGGTGTAGTTTTTGGTTACGTCCTTTCCGTTATCGTCAACGACCATTATGTCAAAATAGTTGGGATACTTGCCCCACGTCGTGACGGGCGAGGGGGTTGCTATAATACGGTGACCCTCAATAGGCTTGCCGGATACAAGCTCCCAGTTGCCGCGGTCCACCGCAATGCCGTCGTAGTCCTTGGATATACTGGAGGTTTTTATGGTAAGGGTGATGGGCTTTATCTCCAGCTTTCCCGCCTGAATCTTTACGGAATATTTGCTTGTTACGTCCTTGCCGTCCTTGTTGGTTATACTGTAGGAGGTTGGGGTTATTACGTGTGTTCCCGCGTTTTCACTATAGCTTTTAACGGAAACTCTTAGCGAGTCGCCCTCTGCCAATGAGCCCTTGGTTATTTTGTAGGTTACGTTAAAGTCGAGCTTGCCGTCGTAGGTCTTGGTGATGCTACTAAAGCTTAAGGTAATGCTTCGGGGGATGATCCTGTAGCGCATATCGACCCGCTCAAGATCGTATCCCTCGGTGACGTCGGTACCGTACCTGTTAACTATTCTTATAGAGTTGTTTAAAACCATAAACAAATTGGAGCCGCTGCCCATCTCTGATACCCTCATGCTTGCTACGTCAAGACGGTCTCCTTGGGCAAGACTGTTCGCAACGGTTTTTTTGGATATGAGATCATATACACTCTCGCCGTATTCGCATTGCCCATTAAGTGTTAAGGTCAGCGGTCGCTTTGCGAGCATAAACGTGGTGCTGTTGCTGTAGCGAACCGTTCCAAATGGGCTTACGGTGTATGCACGTACAGAGTACTGTCCCTGTTTATGGGGAAATGCATCCGACCAGGTGACACCGTTATCGCTTGAATATTCGTATTTTGCTATGGTAAAAAGAGTTGTCTCCTTAAACGCCTCGGTATCGCCGTATATAACGGTATCCTCGCAATTCAGGGAGGTTAAAAACGAACCGCTGAAAAAAAGAAGTGCAAAAACCGTGACTGTCAGCATGGAAACCGACGTGATGACCAAGACCTTATGTGCTGCTATCCAGTTAAGTATCTGCTTGAGACCGATCAACAGGCGTTCAAATCTTTCGTATTTGTCACTTCTTCTAAGCTCGATATAGGTGTTGGTTAGATCACTCATGCAATAGCTCCTTTCGGTGTTGTTGAATTGATCAATCGACGGTAACTCTGAGCTTACCGTATTCAAAGGTGAAACGATAATTCTTGCTTACGTCTCTGCGCTCACCGCCCGAGCGACGGTATACGGTTGCCTCAACGACGTAATTGTCGGTGTATCCGATCTCGGTAAGTGAGGTAAAGGAAAAATCCAGTTCATCTCCCTGACATATCGTTCCTTGGAGGATCTCGTATGTCTTGCATTCCAGCGGGGTCTCGTCGTATACCTTGCTTGCGCTTCCTGTACGTATTATCACCTTGCGCGGAGTTATGGTAAGAGACCCCGGAGTCAGTATTATTTCGTATCTTGCGGTCATATCGGCTCCGTTTTGGTCAACCACCGCAAATTTGATGCTGTTAAGGGTGGTGCCTGCATCAAAGGCAGATGCAGTGGACACTATCTTGAGGCTCTCTCCGTAAGCAAGGCTGCCCGATACCAAGCGCCATTCGTCATTTGAAAGGGGAGAACCATCGTATTCCTTTGTGGCGCTGCCCGTGCTTATGTGCAATGTAATGGCGCTTATATCAAGCTTGCCGTAATTTATTTTTACGTTATAAAGATTGGTCACGTCCTTGCCCATGGGATCCTCGATGCCCACTGAGGCAAGATTGTCGTAAGATCCCGGCTCCACAGCCTCGCCGTAGCAATCCACCTTTAAAACGTGACCGTCAAGCAGTCTGCCGGAAATATGCTCCCAGCTGTCATTTTTAAGGGGAAGACCGTCATATTTTTTTGAGGCGGAGCCGGTCTGAAGATTGATGGTTATGGGGTTTACCGTAAGCGTTCCCATATGAAGATCGGCATCATACATTCCCGTAACATCGTTTCCGTTTGAGTCTGTTATGGCATATAAGGGCTCGATCTCCTTCGTTCCCGGCTCGGTGATCGAGGTCTTTGCAAGGGAGACAAAGCTATGACCCGGCAAAAGCTTGCCGCTGTAAATATAAAGCTCATCGCAAACAAGGGGAGTGCCTGAATATCCTATCGTACGGTTATCGCTGGCAATTATAAGAGGAATACCGGTTATCTTGAAATCGCCGAAATCATAAGCTATATCGTAAAAATCCGTTACGTCACTGCCTGATTCATCTACGATTATAAAAGTGGATTCGTTAGGATAAACGCCTACCTCAGTGTAACTATCATAGGAAAGCACCGACAGCGAGTGCCCCTTGTTGAGCTTTCCTATGCTTACATAGGGGTCGCCCGCAAACTGCTCCTGACCGTTATATACAACGCTCTTATTTGCCGAGCTGACCGTTATACGCGTCTTTTTGGGCTCGAACAATCCAAGTGCGCTCATTATACATAATATAAATACTATTACCGCGCTGACTATGGCGAGTATTCCCGCAGTGTAGCTTACGGCGGTTACCGCATTTGTTTGCTTATTCATAATTCACCTCGACAGCTAAAAGCCCTTAGATAATTTGTTGATGTATTCCTTGCTGAGGGGCAACGTCTCCGCACCGAATATCCTGTCCATGCATGCCGTAAGGTCGTCAAGCATGCTTCTGACGTACGCGGGATTGATCTGCTCAAGCTTTCGCAGTATCTTGCGGCAGATCATGTCGTCAAGTGCCTCCTCCTCGGTGGCGCCGCAGGCAAGCATTATTGGAACGTAGCGCTCTATCTGACCCATCATTCGGTTTCCTATGGCTATCCTGAATGCCTGATTTAAATACTCATCAAGGCTTATAAGGGCATATCTTGCTCCCTCGGAAAGACGGTATTTGCTTCTTGCGTTGTTAAAAAGCCGGGTAAGCTCTGCGTACGATATATGGCACGCGGTGGATGGCTTGCACACAAACGGAGAGCACTTTTTATCAAGATCCAGGACCGCCGCACGGTCGTATACCTTGTCGGATATCGCAAAGGTGGAGTCGTCGTTGTTTGCTGTGCCCACAAACCACATATTCGGAGGCAGTAAAAGCTTACCGCCTTTAAGTCGCTTGGGATCGCGGCCCCAGGAGTCGGATACCACGTCGAGATATCTTCTGTGCTCGGGAAGCTCAAGAAGAGAGAGAAACTCTGCAAAATAATACTCGATCCTTGCGATGTTTACCTCGTCAAGCACTGTGATAAATACGTCCTGTCTTCCGCCGGCCTCATAGAGCTTGCACAGCATGGTGGTCTCGTTGAACTTTTTGGTAAATTCGTTAAAATAACCGATCATATCCGAGCGCTCCTTCCACATGGGCTGGATGGGAACTACGGTGGATGGGTTTGCAAAATATTCGCCCGCAACGTATGCAAGGGAGGTCTTGCCGGTTCCCGACATACCGCGAAGCAGTATAAGCCTGGATATTCCCATGCCTCCTATGAATCTGCGCACGTCCTTTATGTCATAGTAGAGCTTGTGCTCGCATGCAGCATAACGCTGAAAATCAACGCACAGCTTCTCAAGAGTATCCACGGTGTCAAAGCGGGCGTTAGCGTGCTTTTCCAGCTTCTTATCAAGTGCGGAAAGGGCGGGGAAGCGTACTATTTTTCCCTTTTTTACGGGCTTTTTCTTTTTGAGCCTTTTGATTCCGAGATTCTTGTATTCCCTGTAGGATCTGATACAGTATACCGATGCGCAGGCAAGCAGAGCCGCAAGCCCAATGGGAAGGGCTATGGCAAATACCACCAGGGCATTGGCAAGCTCGGTATTGGCAAAATCTGCGGCAATATGCTCCTTTATAAGAGCAGAGGTGTTGGGATACTGAAGTAATAATAAATAAAATGCTATGCTCACGACGTATATGCCTGCCGCAACGATTATAATAAACCTCTTTATTGCTTTGGTTTGGTCCTTCATGGTGCCTCCTTTTTAAAAGGATAGGTTGTAGTGCGTGTAGCCGGTCTAGCTTGTTGTGTTTTTGTCATGATGGTCGGAATTGCCCTTAAATACCTGCAAAAAGATGTGTTTTTTAGCCAATTTCCATTGCTTCAGATAGTATTTTTTGTATGCCTTATACTGTGCATCAAGACGGGCAAATTCCTCTCTTGTGTACCTGGCGGGGCGCTCGTCGCTTTTTAATAGCTTGTCTGCATCGTCAAATGCGCAAAGCAGATAGTATTTTTCCTCAAGCTCGGAGTATGCCTTTTTGAAATCATCGGTAAGCTTCTTGAGCTCGCTTGCGTGCCTTTCGCCCTCTGCGGCGAGGGCATCCTTGCACTGCGAGACCTCCGCGGTGCATCTTTCGAGGTTTATTTGATGGTTCCGCTTAAGATTCCTTTCACGATCCTCAAGCTCAAGTATCACGCGCTTAAGCTCTTCCTTTTCATTTTGAGCAAGCTCTGATATCCTCTCGGCCTCGGCAAGACGTTCCTTGGCAAGTGGAATGAGCTCAAGATCCTTACGCATGGTCTCAAGCTCAAGGTCAAGAGAGCTGCTGTATCTTTCAAGCTCTGAAACGTATTTCTCCAGCCTTGCGTTGGATATCGAAAATTCGCTTCTCAGCCTTTTGAGCTTACTTTTAAGGTCCTTTAATGCCTTTGCACGCTCCATTGCCATTTGCTGATCATATCTCATCTCGGCTCCGCGGTTAAGTCCTGCACGGCTATATGCAAGATACGATACAAGGGATATAAGCTCCGCATGCCCAAGACTTATCTTTTTATCCGGGGCGCCCACCGAGCGCGACTGACTTATCTCAAAGCCGTCTCCCTTATATGCGCATAAATAGTCATATAGCTCCGCCGCGGCGGAAAAGCATGGATTATGAAGCAGTACGTTGGTTCTTGTTACTGCACCCTTGATCATAGGCGCGGCGGAGACCTCCATCATAAGCGGGGTCTTGAGCATGGAATCGCATATAAGCAGAATGCTCTCCATCCTTTTGATGGCGCTTACCGTCTCCTCGTTTTCGCCGATGTCGTTGCAGTTGCTCGCCATCTCGGAATAATCAAGATGTATACGCACCTTTTTATTATTAGTGGAAAATTCCTTGTCGTATACCGTATGAGCATTAAAGGAGTTGGAAAACTTGGTTATCTTGTCCTTTTTTATGGTGGTAAAATCCCTTATGTAGCATATCAGGGTGTATAAAAACCTGTTTTCGTACACCGCAAAGGTGGACCTGTTTTCCTCAACATATATCTTTTCGGGAGTTATCTCGTCGTTTATCGGCTCCTTGGTTATGAACTGACTGTGACGCGCAAGATGCTCCACCGAGCTCTTTTTTATCCTGCGCGCTTTTTCGATTATTACGGTTTCTCCCTCACTTAAAATAAATTGCCTGTTTTCGTCGATGGCACGCTGGATCTTGGGAAGAGTTTCCTCGATCCTTGATATCCAGTCGGTCTTTATTTTACATATTCTGAAGGATGCGTCGTATACCTCGCTGCCGCTTGCAGTCAAAAGCGAGTTTATATATTCGGTATGGTCTGTTGTGGTTTCCTTGACACCGTTCATGGCGCAGAGCTTACGGTGAGCAATATCAAGCATATTTTTTTTCATATGGTTCCCTCCGGAATCTGTCGTCAAAGGGTGTTTTTAAGCATGGAAACGTATTGCTTGCTCAGCTCGGGGGATCGGAACAGCTCTGCAAGCTTTGCTAAAAGGGAGTCTGCCTGACTGCGAACGAATGCGGGGTTAAGCTGCTCAAGCTTTCGCAGTATCTTGCGGCAGATCATATCGTCAAGAGCCTCATCCTCGGTGGCACCGCAAGCTATCATAATGGGCACGTAACGCTCGATCTGACCTATCATTCGGTTTCCTATACCTATCCTGAAGGTATCGTTAAGATATTTATCAAGGCTTGCAAGTGCCTCTCTGCCTTGGGCGGACAGGGAATAAGTTGAGCGTGCTTCATCAAAAAGATGCGTAAGCTCACTGTAGGATATATGGCATTGAGGCGTGCTTTCGCTAACGAAGGGGGAGCACTTCTTATCAAGATCCAGCACCGCTGCGCGGTCGTATACCTTGTCGGATATTGCAAAGGTGGAGTCGTCGTTGTTTGCCGTGCCCACAAACCACATATTCGGAGGCAGTAAAAGCTTGCCTCCCACAAGTCGCTCGGGGTCGTGTGCCCATGAGTCGGATACCACGTCGAGATATCTTCGGTGCTCGGGAAGCTCGAGAAGAGAGAGAAACTCCGCAAAATAATACTCGACTCTTGCGATGTTTACCTCGTCAAGCACCGTGATAAATACGTCCTGTCTGCCTCCCGCCTCGTAAAGCTTGCACAGCATGGTGGTCTCGTTGAACTTCTTGGTAAATTCGTTAAAATAACCGATCATATCCGAGCGCTCCTTCCACATGGGCTGGATGGGCACTACGGTGGATGGGTTTGCAAAATATTCGCCCGCAACGTATGCAAGGGAGGTCTTTCCGGTTCCCGACATACCGCGAAGAAGTATAAGCTTGGAGATGCCCATGCCGCCTATAAATCTGCGCACGTCGGAAATATCATAATACAGCTTGTGCTTGTGTGCGGCAAACTGCTGAAAATCATAGCATATCTTATCAAGCGTGGAGGTTTGAAACACCGCGGGCGGAGCCTCGCTAAGTGCTTGATCTATAGCGGTCAGCGCGGGGAAGCGGGAGGGATCGTTGCCATTGGCGGGGTCCTTGCTTCCTCCGAGGCTTGCTGCCTCCTTGCTTTTTTGCTCCTTGAATTCCGAGATGCGTCTTAAAACGTGAAAGGAGATTATCACCGCACCTGCAAGCAATGCCACGAGGATCATAAGGATGGCAAGATAAACGTCAAACGAGGACGTGGAAAGGGTGACCTTGGGAGTGGGAGTAGTAATGGGATACACCGTGTACCGCGTAGCATAGGGATTGGGCGGCGCCTCCAAAAGTGCTGCAAGGTATTGTAAGCTGCCAAGCAAAAACATAGATGACCTCCTTGATTTTTGATGCTTCTAAAAGCTTCTGTATTTAAGAAGCACATGTATACGTTGTGAAAATTTTTATTTTTGTATTATCAGTATAACATAACCTATATTACATTGCAATAGTCAATGCATAAAGAAATGTAAACTTTTTGTGAAATTAAAAATGACGCGGAGGGCCGCGTCATAAAATGTAGCTACAATTCATTTTTTTTATTAAAAACCGTGGATATTTCCTTGTCCGTGAATATCTTAAGGACCCAAACGAGCAACAAGTAGCAAAGCACGCTGACAAGGACGGTCAAAAGCATAACGGCCCATGACATATTCGGGAACAAATAAGACGATACGATGCATATCACCGCCACCGATAGTGAGCACAATAAGCACAGAAGAGGGGTGCGCACGTTGAGCCTTAAGCCGCAATGCCTTACCGCAAAGATCAAATTAAGCACACCGGCCGTAATAAATGCTGCGGAGGAGGCTATGGGGGCGCTCTTTATTCCAAGATCGGTCAAAAGCATCAATGCGGCACCCAGACCAAGCTTGATAACTGCGGCAACTCCTATGGAGATGAGGGGTAGCCTGGTCTTTCCCACTCCCTGCAGGGCACCGTTAAACGCGTGCATAAAGCAAAGCCCTAAAATGGCAGGGCAGATGCTACGCAAAAGCTCCACTCCCAAAAGCTGATGCTCAAGAGATACCGATGAGCTGATGGGATACAAAAATTCTATTATGGGTCTGGCAAGAATAAAGAGTCCGACGGCACATGGAAGCCCGAGCAGCAGGGCAAGCTTTGATGCTATAGTAGAGCTTGTGCGCATACCGTCCATGTCGCCTGTTACCTTATAGTGGCTCATAAACGGAAGTATGGCCACCGAGAATGACATTGCAAGTGCACCCGGTAGATTTACTATAGTGCTTACCATTCCGTTAAGCACCCCGTACATGGAGTTTATCTGAGAGTGACTGTAGCCCTTAAAGGAAAGGCAATGGGTTATAAGGTATGCATCAAGAGTATTTAAAAGGGGTATCGCGGCACCGCAAAGGGTTATGGGGACGGCAAGCCTTAAAAGCCTTTTTGCCATATCGCGGCCGCTAATTTGTGCAATTGGTGGGGGGATGGGATAGTGATGTCTGTGTCTTACGTACCGATAGTGGATAAAGGCTATGGAGATAAGCTCGCTTACCGTTACTCCGAGCAAAGCGCCCGAGGCGGCATATATTATGCCTTTTTTTGCCCACAAAAGAGCAAGCGCGGTGCCTGCGGCCAGCTTTCCTGCAGAGCCTATGACCTGCGTCACGGCAGAGGGCATCATCTGTTGCATTCCCTGAAAATATCCCATATAAGACGATACGACCACAAGCATAAGACTTGGAGCAATGCATATAACCGCGATCTCGGCGCCGCCTATTCCCAAGGAGGAGGCTATTGCGCCCGAGAGCAGTATCATAAGCACGGTAAATACCGCGCCCACTGTCAAAAGAAGCCTTCGGGATAATACAAATACCTTGTTGGCGTTACCCTCGTCTCCTACGGCACGGTATTCCGATACGGTCTTTGCAATTGCGGAGGGAAGACCAGATGTGGATATTATCCATAATAGAGCGTAAACAAGATAGGCCTTTGAATATATGCCCATAGCCTCTGTACCTATTATATTTGTAAGAGGAATGCGATATACCGCACCTATCAGCTTGCAGATTATCCCCGCCGCCGACAGAATGGTGGCACCGCGGACAAACCTTGACGCGCTTTTATTATCCAATATCCTTACTCCTAATGTATTGTTTTTTATATTATATCACATATTTTCAAAAAAATAAAGAGGCTGACAGCGTTATGTGTCAAAAAACGGCCGCTTTATTGAAAATATCGGACAAAAATGCGCCCAAGTCTTCGGGCGCAATGCTTTAGATGTCATCCGTTCCAAGCAAGTCTTTCATGCATTGATCCAATAAAACGGGATTGGCATTGCCGTGGCTTAACCCCATGGCCTTTCCGAGGATGGCCTTATATGCGGTAAGCTTGCCACCGCGAAGGTCGCTTACGGCCTTTTGAGATTGCATAATGGCTTTTTCACAGATGCCTTTTAGGGTGTCGATATCGTTTATTTGCACAAGAGAGTTGTCGGTTACGTATTTGCGGGGGTCGGTATCGGTACCCCACAAAAGGCTCACAAGCTTTTTTTCGGTGGAACGGTTTATGATCCCCTCATTTGCCATTTGCGCAATGCATATAAGCTGATCGGGAGAAAGCCTTATTTCGTCATCGTCGCCTTGAAGCATGCGGAAGACCTCGCCGGTAAGGAGATTTGCCACTCCCTCGCAATCGCTGCACCTTTCAATGACAGCCTGAAAATAATCCGAAATATATTTGCTTGATGCTATCATTTCTGCGCTTGAGCTTTTTATGCCCAGAGCGATATAACTGCTCTTGCGCTCATCGGGAAGGATGGGAAGACCCTCCTTGAGGCGGGAAACGTGCTCGATGGATATTTCAAGGGGCGGAATATCGGGCTCGGGGAAATATCGGTAGTCGTTTGCTTGCTCCTTTGTGCGCATAAGCTCGGTCCTGCCCGTGGCCTGGTCGTATCTTCTTGTTTCGGGTAATACTGTCCCGCCTCTTTCGTAAAGCTCGCACTGGCGGTCAAATTCGTATTGGATGGCCTTTACTATAAAGGAAAATGAGTTCATATTTTTTATCTCGCATCTCTCGCCAAGGGCGGTGCTTCCTTTTTTTCTGACCGAGATATTAACGTCGCACCTCAGGGAGCCCTCGTTCATTTTGCAATCGGATATGCCAAGATAAAGCATGATGCAACGTAGCTTTTGCAGATATCCCCGTGCCTGCTCGGCGCTTTTTATATCGGGTCTGCTTACCACCTCTATAAGAGGGACGCCGCAACGGTTGTAGTCTATCCCGGTGCAGTCCTTTTCGTGAACGAGCTTTCCCGCATCCTCCTCCAGATGTATGCGCTCTATCCCTATTCTGGATATCTCTCCGTCTGTCTCTACGTCAATGTAGCCGTCGGTGCAAAGGGGCATATCGTATTGCGATATCTGATAGGCCTTTGGAAGATCGGGATAAAAGTAATTCTTTCTGTCGAATTTGGTTAAGGAGGCTATTTTGCAGTTAGTGGCAAGTCCTGCAAGAATGGCGTAATCAAGCGCGGCCCTGTTAAGCGTGGGAAGGGTGCCGGGCATTCCGGTGCAAACAGGACAAATATTGGTGTTTGGTGCATCTCCGAATTTTGTGGAGCACCCACAGAATATCTTGCTTTGGGTCTTAAGCTCGATATGGGTCTCAAGCCCTACCGTCATTTCGTATTTTTCGCTGTAATTCACCTCGTGCCTCCTTTGAGAGCTTGCTCTAAGGCGTAGCCCACGCGATAAAGAGCCTGCTCATTAAAGCTGTTTGCCATAAGCTGGAGTTCCATGGGTACGCCGTTTGAGTCGGTTCCGCACGGCAATGACATGGCGGGCAAGCCTGTTATATTTGCAATAACGGTGCAGATGTCGTTTTTATATGTATCTGCTCCCTGAAAACCGCATTCCCACGATATGTTGGGCGATACGGGACAAAGCAGACAGTCAAGATCCTTAAATACGCGTGAGAGTGTACTTTTGATCTCGTTGCGTATTGCCAATGCCTTAAGATAGTATGCGCTTCTGTTTTCGGCGCTTAAGACGTATCCGCCAAGCAACAGTCTGCGTTTTACCTCTGTGCCGAAGCCTTCAGATCTGCTCTTTGTGTAAAGAGAAGAGAGTGTTGTGCGATCGGGTGCGCTATAACCGTAGCGCACACCGTCGTATCGGGCAAGATTACTGGATGCCTCTGCGGATGATATAACGTAGTAGGCCCATAAGCACTTGCTTATTTCGGGAACGGATATCTCCTCTACGGTGCCGCCAAGCTTGGATATCATCGCGGCGGCATTTGTTATGCTCAGCCTTGTTTGACTGTCCGCGATATCGGTAAGCTCCCTTATCACCGCTATGCGCATTCCTTGTATGCCTTGAGAGAGCGCATGTACAAGATCTGCGCTTTGCTCGCTTGACGTGGAGTCCATTGCGTCCTTGCCGCAGAGCTGCTCAAGCACTGTGGCACTGTCGGTAACGTCCTTTGTAAGTACGCCTATCTGGTCAAGGGAGGAGGCAAAGGCTATAAGACCGTACCGTGATATTCTTCCGTAAGTAGGCTTTACGCCAACCACACCGTTGAAGGCGGCGGGCAAGCGCACCGAGCCCCCCGTATCGCTTCCAAGAGCAAATGCGCAAGCACCCGTAGCAACGGCGACCGCACTTCCTCCCGAGCTTCCGCCTGCCGAGCGTTGCTCGTTAAAGGGATTTATCACCTTGCCGAAATAACCCGTATCGCTGGAGCTTCCCATTCCAAACTCATCCATATTGGTCTTTCCTATAAGCACCCCACCCGCAGAATGAATATGTCGGATCGCCGTGGCGTCGTATACGGGCAGATGCTCCGCAAGCATTTTTGAGGCACAAGTGGTAAGGATGCCCTTGGTGCAGATATTATCCTTTGCCGCATAGGGGATGCCGAAAAGAGGGAAGGCCTTGCGGTCTTCTCTTATGCGGTCAAGCGCCATTGCACGCTCGAGTGCTTGCTCACCCGTAACGGTAATATATGCGTTATATGGGTCAGCCTGAGCGTTTTTTATATAGGCCTCTGCTATCTCAAGACAGGATAGTCCGTCCCTTTGAAGAGAAGCAAGCTCGGTTATAGTACGTTTTGTAATGTAGGACATATTGCTTCCTTTGTTTGATAATTATTATAGACTAAACGGTTTTTGGAACCAAGACGTAATCGTCGGCAGCTTTTGGTGCAAGACTGAGAATTTCCTTTTGCAGATGGCTTGAATGCGCCTCGTCCTGCCTTGTTACGTTTCTTTGATCGCTGATATGTACGCAAGGCTCAAAAGCCGTATCGGGGGAGTAGGAGTTGATGAAATCTATAGCCTCCGAAAGATCTGCGCCATGCGAGCTTTCATTGGGGTCAAGCATGGTAAGCCTGTAAAGCCTTTTATCCTGATCTGTCATATTGACGGCTCCTTTGGTTGATTTATATAGAATAATACGGTTTTATTATATTTGTCTGAATTGTCTTTGTCAATATTATATTTATTTTTGTCAATTGCGTTGCTTTTTTTACCGATATGTGCGACAATATATTCATAACAAAAGTGCATCTTTAAAAGGAGAAAAAATGCAGTATACGCATATTGTGTGGGACTGGAACGGTACCCTGTTTGATGATCTTGAATACAGCCTTAAATGCATAAATACCTTGCTTGCAAGATACGGTCTTGAGAACCTTACGGTAAGCAGATACCACGATGTGTTTGGCTTTCCTATAAGTGAATATTATAAACGAATAGGCTTTGATTTTGATAAGGTACCCTACAGCGCTTTGGCAAAGGAATATATGGATATATATATTCCCGGGAGCATGCATTGCCCACTTAGATCCGATGCGCAGCAGACCGTGGACAGGCTTAAGGAAAACGGGTACGTCAATATCGTGCTGTCTGCCTCCAAGGAGGGATATCTCCTTCGGCAGGCGGAGGCGGCGGGCTTGAAAAATATATATAAGTATTACGGAATAGATAATATCCACGCCGCGGGCAAGGAGGATATTGCGCGCAAGCTGAGGGAGGACCTCAAGGATGCGAGCGTTTTGTTTGTCGGGGATACCGTTCACGATAAAGCTGCGGCAACCGCCGCAGGAGCAGACTGCATCTTTGTGGGCGGAGGGCATAACGCCGCGGAAAAGCTAAAAGACCACGGCTTGGTCTTTGACAGCCTTAAGCAGGTTGCAGATTGGCTGTTAAAATAGATATTTCCGAGCTTTTTACACCGAAACCGTTACGCAATTGGACATTTGTCAGTGCTTTTGATGGCTATTTATTGCAATTTTACAAACAGTTAACTGCGAAATAAGGCATTAATAACAACTTTTTTCAATAAAAATAATAAAATGACGGAATTTTTGCAAATTCTTCTTGCAAAAATACGCTAAAGCAAGTAAAATAGGAGAGGTCTTGTTTTTCTTATGATTATTATTGTTTGGAGATGTGTTACTAATGAAAAAAACCGAGCTTACCGAAAAAATAGAAGAAAAATATAAAAAGATGAGTAAGGGCCACAAGCGTATTGCGGACTATATTACTCAGAATTACGATAAAGCGGCATTCATGACTGCCAATAAGCTGGGTAACAAGGTGGGAGTAAGCGAATCCACCGTTGTTCGCTTTGCAGATAGCCTCGGCTACGACGGCTACCCCCATCTGCAAAGAGCCATTCAGGACGTTATCAGAAATAAGCTTACCACCGTTCAGCTTATTGAGATGACGGGGGAGCTCAGCGACCAGGAGGTGCTATCCAAGGTCTTAAAAAGCGATATGGAAAACATTCGTAATACTCTTGCCGAAATAGACCCTCAGGTCTTTGATGAGGTGGTATCCTCCATTCTTAAAGCCGATAAGGTGTATATAATGGGTATGCGCTCCGCTGCTCCCCTTGCTCAGTTCATGGGCTATTATATGGATTTTATGATGCGTAACGTATGTACCGTCAACTCGGGCATAAGTGACGTTTTTGAGCAGCTGATCCACATTTCGGATAAGGATGTGTTTATCGGGATCAGCTTCCCCAGGTACTCCAACCGAACCATTGATGGTATGCGCTTTGCCTCATCGCGTGGGGCAAAATGCATTGCGATCACCGATGGCACCGCTTCACCGCTTTGTCAGCTCAGCGACGTGGCGCTTTGCGCAAAAAGCAATATGACAAGCTTTGTTGATTCCCTTGTGGCTCCCGTTTCCGTGGTAAATGCACTTATAGTTGCCATCGGACTTAAGCGAAAGGATGAAATGCGCCTAAGCTTTGGGGAGCTTGAAAAGATATGGATAGAGCATAACGTATATGCCGGCGGTAAATAATGAATATTATTGTTATAGGTGGCGGCGCGGCGGGCATGATGGCGGCTGCGCAGGCGGCCATGTGCGGAGCAAGCGTCACTTTAATTGAAAAAAACGAAAAAACGGGTAAGAAGATATATATTACGGGCAAGGGCAGATGTAACGTAACAAACGACTGCTCCGAGGCAGAGCTTCTTGAAAACGTGGTAAGGAATCCAAGGTTTCTCTACAGCGCCGTCAACAGCTTTAACTCCGAGGACCTTAAGAATTACATTGAAGCAAACGGCGTGCCGCTTAAGGTGGAAAGAGGTAACCGCGTCTTTCCCGTAAGTGATAAGTCCAGTGATATTATAAAGGCGCTTAACAGGGGTATGGAAAATGCGGGAGTTAAGGTCCTGCTCAACACCGAGGTCAAGCGGCTTATCATTGATAACTGTTCTGCCTGCGGAGTGCTTACCTCAAGAGGGGAAATGCGTGCCGATGCGGTGATTTTAACCACAGGCGGGTGCTCATATCCGCAAACAGGCTCGGACGGTAAGGGCTTTGAGCTTGCCCGTCAGGCGGGGCATACGGTCACCAAGCTTACTCCCGCGCTCGTGCCCATAAACACAAGCGACTCTTTTCTTCCCGAGCTTCAGGGCCTTTCGCTTAAAAACGTAAGGCTTTGCGCTCAAAAGGGCAAGAAGCTGCTGTTTTCTCAGCAGGGCGAGATGCTGTTTACTCATTTTGGGATCTCGGGACCGTTGGTGCTCACCATGAGCAGCACTGTGCCTTGTGAGCTTATCTCGGAGCTTGACGTCTATATCGACCTAAAGCCCGCGCTTAGCATGGAGCAGCTTGACAGCCGTATAATAAAGGATATGCTCTCGTGCGGCAATAAACGCTTTAAAAATTCCCTTACGGGGCTTGCTCCGTCAGCCCTTCAGGGAGTATTGGTATCTCTGTCGGGGATCGATCCAAACAAAAGGGCGGATCAGCTCTCCCGCGAGGAAAGAACTCGACTTGCAAGCCTCTTTAAGCATTTTACGTTAAATGTCTCCTCATTCAGAGGCTTTAACGAGGCCATTATCACCAGGGGCGGAGTGGAGCTTAAGGAAATAAACAGCTCGACCATGGAGTCTAAAATTACAAAAGGACTGTATTTTGCGGGCGAAATGCTGGATACCGACGCTTTTACCGGCGGGTTTAATTTGCAGATAGCATTTTCTACCGGATATCTTGCAGGCGTCAGTGCCGCGCAAAGCATTGGAGGATATAATGGTTAATATTGCAGGTAGCAAGGAAATAGCAAGAGCCGCGGTGCTTATGAGCATGACTCAAAGCCGCGATGAGGAGCGAGAGCTGAAAAAGGAAAACCTCGATAATGACATTTATTCCGCCGCAGTGGATTGTGGCGGTGAATTCATTACCTCGATGAGCAAGTTTGTCGAGCGTGCCGTTGTTGCAGCAAAGCGGGAGGGAATAATAACCGATGGTCATACACAGGAGGGTGCCATTGCGGGCGCGGCTCACGAGGCTCTCAGTCAGATAAGCTCCAAGGCGATCGGCCTTTCCGTGGGTGGTAAGATAGGTATTGCCCGCAAGGGGGATCACGTAGCGGTGGCTGTTTACTTTGCGATAGGTCTTTTGCATCTTAACGACGTTGCAATAGGGCTTGGACATCGCGCTATATAATACTGTTTCGGAGGTAAATATGGGTATTTTTCATATTGCTTTGGATGGCCCGTCCGGTGCGGGAAAAAGCACTGTAGCCAAGGCCATTGCCAAAAAGCTTGATATTGCATATCTTGATACGGGTGCAATGTACCGTACCGTAGGGCTTTATATGTATGAAAACAACGTGGAAATATCTCCCGTTGCCGTAAAGGAGGCTCTTTCCGGATGCGAGATAGAGGTCTGCTATAACGGCGGAGAGCAGATAATGCTGCTTGGCGGCAGAAATGTAAATAAAGAGATCAGGGAGCACCACGTTTCCTCTCTTGCCTCCAGGGTGTCGGCAATTCCCTGTGTAAGGGAGTACCTTGTGGCTCTTCAGCAAAGGATCGCCGAGGGCAGAAGCTTTGTTCTTGACGGAAGAGATATCGGTACCTGTGTTTTGCCCGGGGCAAAATATAAATTTTTCTTAACTGCGACTGCCGGCGAGAGAGCCCGTCGCAGATGTGCTGAGCTTGAGCAAAAGGGTACGCCTATTGCGTTTGAGCAGGTTCTTGCGGATATTGAAAAAAGGGATTACGACGATTCACACCGCGAGATCTCTCCGCTTCGTAAGGCGGAGGATGCCATAGTGGTGGATAGCACCGACATGGATGCACAGCAGGTGATAGACTATATTGTCGGTCTCATTAAGGAGTAGCTTTGTTTTATAAGATAATGAAGGCGGTAATAACCGCAATTTCATATATAATTATGCCCGTAAGGGTCTATGGCAAGGAAAGGCTTGCAAGAGAGGGAGGCTACATCCTTGCTTGCAATCATTTGACCATGCTTGATATTCCGGCGCTTGTAATTGCCAATGAAAGATGTATTCGCTTTATGGCAAAGGCGGTGCTTTATAAAAACGGCATCATCAAGTGGATATTTGATAAAATGGGTGCATTTCCCGTGGATACCGAAAACGTGGATTTTAAGGCGGTCAGAAACGCGCTCAAGGTCATAAAGAGCAAAGAGGTGCTTGGAATATTCCCTCAGGGCACAAGAATGAAGGGGAGACCTGTGGTAAAAAGGGAGGATCTCCTTAGCGGTGCGGCATTCGTTGCTCTGCAGACCGGTGCCGACATCATCCCGTGTGTCTTTGAAGGGGACCCAAAGCTCTTTAGAGTCTGCCGCTTGCATATCGGTGATCCCATCTCTCTTGCGGAGTACAAGGGGGTCAAAAAGGACCGTAAGGCTCTTGAAGAGGTAAGCGATAAAATATATAAGGGCATGTCTGACGCAATGCCGCAAAGGATAAAGGATAAGTATCAAGCATGAAGATCATAGTAGCAAAGAGCGCGGGCTTCTGCTTTGGAGTCCGTCGCGCAGTGGGTATCGTGGAGGAAAGCATTCCAAAATATAAAAGCCTGTGTACCCTTGGACCGATAATACATAATCCTCAGGTGGTCAGCTCCTTTGAGGATCAGGGTGTATTTGCGGCAGCTTCGGTTGATGAAGTAAATACCGAGGCGGTCATTATAAGGTCGCACGGGTGCGGCAAAAAAATTAAGGAAGCACTTGAAAATAAGGGCGTCAAGATAATTGACGCAACCTGTCCCTTTGTTAGGAAAATTCAACGTACGGTTGAGGTGGCACATAAGGAAAATAAGCATATCGTTATAGTCGGAGAGGAAGAACACCCCGAGGTCGTGGGTATAAATGGCTACTGTGACGGTACTGCAACCGTCATAAACAGCCTTGAAGAGGCAAAAAATATAGAAAAAAGTGAAAAAATCATATGTTTGGTGGCTCAAACCACAACAAATTTAAAAAAATGGCAAATAATTGTTGAATTTCTTTTGAAAAAGGGTTATAATGTAGAGGTGCATAATACCATATGCTCTGCGACCGAGGAAAGACAGACCGAAGCGGCTGTCTTGGCAAGGAAATGTCAGACTATGGTGGTCATCGGCGGCAGTCAAAGCTCTAACACTAAAAAGCTTTATCAGATCTGCAAGGCCGTTCAAGATCGAACCTATGTAATCGAGAGCTCGAAAGAGCTTGAGAAAATCAATATAAATAAAAACAATATCATAGGGATATCAGCAGGTGCGTCTACACCTGACTGGGTAATTAAGGAGGTTGTAACAACAATGAGCGAACTGGATAAGCTCGAGACACAGGATTCTGACTTTATTGAGGAGATGGCAAAAACACTTGTCAGAATCAAACCCGGACAACAGATCAAGGGAACGGTAATCTATGTTGACGATTTCGAGGTGGGCGTTAACATAGGGTATAAATCAGACGGATTTATATCAAAAGAGAATCTTACCATCCAGGGCGATGTGGATCCAAGAGAGGTCGTAAAGCCCGGCGAGGAGATCGAGGTCGAAGTACTGAAGGTAAACGACGGTAGCGGCAATGTGATCCTTTCCAAAAAGGCAATCGAGGAGCGTCTGCTTAAAGACGAGGCGCTTAATAAAATAAGCACCGGAGAGCCTTTTGAAGTCACCGTAAAGGAGGCAGTTAAGGGCGGTCTTATGGCTCAATTGGACGGAATACACGTCTTTATTCCCGCGTCACAGATCCGTGTTAAGGGTTTTGTTAAAGATCTTACCAAGTTTGTTGGACAGACCTTTACCGTAACTTCTCTTGAGGTGGATACCAAGAAGCGCAGAGTAGTGGCTTCCCGCTCCGCCATCCTTGCTAAGGAGCAGGCAGAGAAGGCTGAAAAATTCTGGGGCAGCATCGCAGAGGGCGACGTTGTTAAGGGAATCGTTCGCAGAATAACCGATTTCGGTGCTTTTGTTGATATCGGCGGTTATGACGGACTTCTCCACATCAGCGACGTAGCTTGGCACCGCGTTTCCAAGGTAAACGAGTGCCTTAACATTAACGATGAGATCGAGGTTAAGGTTCTTTCTCTCAACAGAGAAAAGGAGCTCATTTCTCTTGGCCTTAAACAGCTTCAGCCCAAGCCTTGGGAGACTGCAGAGGAGAGATTTGCGCAGGGTACCGTTGTTAACGGAACCGTAGTTCGCATTGCTTCCTTTGGCGCTTTTGTAAATATTGCCCCCGGCATTGACGGTATGGTACATATTTCCGAGATCGTTAACCGCTATATCAAGAAGGTCGACGAGGTCCTTAAGGTTGGCGATCAGGTCGAGGCAGTTGTTCTTGCTTGTGATGCCGCTAACAAGCGCATCAGCCTTAGCATTAAGGCACTTGCTGAGGATGAGGAGATAGCCGAGGAGGAGCTCACCGACGTTGAGCCCATCGAGGACGCAGAGTAATTTCAAATAATAAAAAAGCGTTTATCAAATTTGATAAGCGCTTTTTTTACGTTCGTTAAACTAAGGGATCAATAATTGTTCCTTATTTTTTTTCTTATTCCGAAATAAGCTCCCAAGAACACCAGAACAGCAATTATAATTCCGCAAATAACGTATATTCCGGTGCTGATCTCAATGTTGGATTTAAGCTCCTCCCAAAGCTGGTTGATCAACGCAAGCTTTTCGCCGCTTAAATTCTTGTAGGTGGAGGTCATCACGCTGTCGGTATCATACATTTTTTCATAAGCGTCATCTTTAATTTCACTCATATACTCGATGTATTCCTCGTTTTCCACAACCACTCTGTTGGGGGAGGCGTAATAGGTGTATTCTGCGTTGGCTATTGCGGGCTCCTCTGTAAGCATAAAGTCGATATACCTTTCCGCGATCAGCTTATTTTTGCTTGATGCGGGTATGCACATGGCGTCAACGTACAGGTTGGTGCCTTCCTCGGGATAATAAAACTCAAGATCCTGGTTGTTTTCATACATTGCAAGATAATCACCGGCATAGTACGCGGCAATTCCCGCAGAGCCGTTCTCCATCTTGTTATAGATCTCGTCCATTACGTATCCCTGAAGAATGGGCTTTTGCTCCTTCAGCTTATCAAGGGCGGCACGCCACTGCGCCTCGTCATCGGTATTAACGTCAATGCCCAAAAGGTACTGAGCGCTTCCGAAGGCATCGCGGGAGTTGTTGAACTGTAAAATGTTGCCCGCGTGCTTTTCGTCCCACATAAGCTTCCAGCTTCCGATGTTTGGATCATCCTCCGCAACCATGGTGGTATTGTATATTATGCCGATCATACCGTAAAGGTAGGGAACCGAATAGATATTTCCGGGGTCGTATTCGGAATGTTGACTGTCCTCGCCCCAAAATTCGGGCAGGATATTTGTTATGTTGGGGATATTTTCGTAGTTAAGAGGGGCAAGCAGATCCTCGGCTATCAGCCTTTGGATCATATAATCCGACGGAACCACTATGTCGTAGCTGACCGAGCCTGAGCTTAATTTGGCATACAAGCTTTCGTTGCTTGAGAAGGTTGAGTAATTTACCGTTACCTTGACTCCGTAGGTTTGATAGTACCACTCTTCGAATGCGGCGTTGGAGTCGAGACAACCCTCGGAGCCGTCCGAGATGTATTCACCCCAGTTATAGACGTATAGGGTGACGCTTTCGCTTGCTGTGATTTCCGAGCAGGCGGTGAGCATTACGGGTAAAATAATCAATAGTATTGCGGTAAGTACCGAAGCTATTCTCTTCATTTTGCCCCTCCTTTTGCAATGGTCTTGCGGTTAAAGCTGCCCGCAAAGTTAACAATAAGCAGTATTACAAGGATGACCACTACGATAAGCGCAGAAAGGGCATACATGCTGAATTTGACGTTGTGCGCCGTTTGGTTATAAACATATAACGGTAGGGTCTGAAAGTCGGGAGAGCTTACAAAATGGCTTATTACGAAGTCGTCAAGCGACATGGTAAAGCTCAGCATAAGTCCGGATACGATGCCCGGTACTATCTCGGGAAGCTCTACCTTAAAGAATGCCTGAGACGGGGTGCATCCAAGGTCCTGCGCCGCCTCGGACATTGAGGTATCAAGCTGCTTAAATCGGGGGAGCACCGAAAGAATAACGTACGGCAGGTTAAAGGTGACGTGAGCAATAAGCATGGTGCCAAATCCGAATAGATTTTGTGAGCCGAGGAAGCCCGCCAATGCGACGAATAAAAGCATCATGGAAACACCCGTAACGATATCGGGATTCATCATTGGGATATTTGTTACGGTGTTTATTGCGCCCTTTAACCATTTGCTTCTCATACGGTGAAGGCCAAGAGATGCAAAGGTGCCTATAATGGTGGCTATGACCGAGGAGGATACCGCAAGGAGCAGTGAGTTGCACAGCGAGGTAAGCGCCTCATCGTCGTTAAAGAGCTCCTCGTACCATACGGTGGAAAAGCCTGAGAATTCCGCAAGACTGCCCGCTTCATTAAACGAGAAGACTATAAGCACTAATATCGGAACGTATAGCAACAGAAAAATTAAAAAGATGTAAGAGCGTTGCAGAAATTTCATGGCATGAATCCTCCTCCGTTGCCCTTGGTGGGGGATTGCTTATCATCGGAGAAGCGATTCATGACGGTTACCGATATAATAATAAGTATCATCATAACCAGCGAGATCACTGCGCCGACGTTATAGGTCGACGGGTTCTGAAAGAGTCTTTCTATGGTGTCGCCTACAAGGTCTATCTTGCCTGCTCCAAGCTTTTGCGAAATGTAAAATGTGCTTATGGAGGGCACGAAAACCATGGTAATACCCGAAATGACGCCGGATGCGGTAAGGGGCATTACCACCTTGGTCATGGTCTGCCAAGAGTTGCAACCCAGATCGTGCGATGCCTCGATATATTTCGGGTCGAGCTTTGTCATAGCGGTAAAAATGGGAAGCACCATATATGGCAGAAAATCGTATATCATGCCCAGTATAACGCCAAAATTAGTGCCTACTATGGATAGCTTATCAAATCCGAGAGATTCAAGCAGGGAGTTAAGCAGACCTCCGTTGTCAAGCAACGCCATAAGAGCATAGGTTCTTATCAGCAGATTGCACCACATGGGCAGCATTACAAGCACCATCAGTATCTTTTGTGCGCGCGGAGACTGCTTTGACATAAAGTATGCCAAGGGATATCCGATCAAAAGACATACAACGGTGGCTATTAATGCGAATGCTATGGAAAGCACGAAAACGTGCCCGTATTGAGCAAGTGATGATATGTTTTCAAAGGAGAACTGCCCCTTGTCGTCCGTGAAGGCAAAAAACAGCACGAATATCATTGGAAAAACAATGAACATCACGGTCCATACCATGTGCGGGACGGCGGCTAGCTTTTGAAAGATGGAAGACTTGTTCATTCCTCATCCTCCTCGGGGTCAGCAAGATGCTCAAGCTCGTCACTGAAGGAGGAGTAGTCTCCGAATTTGCCGGAGTATTCGGATTTCTTCATAACGTGAATGGCTTCGGGCTCGATATGAAGACCGATGACTGCATCGGGAGCAACGTAGTCCGAGGTCTCAAGCATCCATTTAAAGCCCTGTACGTCAACTATTATTTCGTAATAATCACCCTTGAAGGTTATCGAGGAAACGGTACCGGTGAGCATGCCGTTTTCAAGCGGTACAACGTCAACGTCCTCGGGTCGGACTACGATATCCACCTTTTCCTTGGGAGCAAAATTTTTGTCCACACAGTTAAAGGTGTGGCCCGAGAAGCGTACCTTGAAATCCTCGAGCATTACGCCGTCCAGTATATTGGATTCGCCTATAAAATCCGCTACAAAAGCGTTTTCAGGCTCGTTATATATTTTTTCGGGTGTGCCTATCTGTTGGATCTTTCCGTCTGCCATTACGACTATGGTATCAGACATTGAAAGGGCCTCCTCCTGGTCGTGAGTAACAAAGATAAAGGTAATGCCGGTTTGTCTCTGCATGCGCTTGAGCTCCACCTGCATATCCTTTCGAAGCTTAAGGTCCAGGGCGCCCAAGGGCTCATCCAACAAAAGGATCCTGGGCTTATTTATAAGAGCGCGTGCTATGGCAACACGCTGCTGCTGACCGCCCGAGAGGCTATCCACTCTGCGGCGCTCAAAACCTTTGAGGTTTACCATTGCGAGCATATCCTTGACCTGCTCGCGTATCTCGTTTTCAGGGGTCTTTTTAATGCGAAGACCGAATGCGATATTCTCAAAAACGTTAAGATGGGGGAAAAGCGCATATTTCTGAAAAACAGTGTTTACAGGGCGCTTATGAGGGGGGATGTCGTTTATCAGCTTTCCGTCAAAATATACCTTTCCTTCATCAGGGGTAACGAAGCCGCCGATAATACGAAGCGTGGTTGTTTTGCCGCAGCCGGAGGGGCCGAGCAGGGTAATAAATTCGTGCTCGCGAATATCAAGATCAATGGAGCACAGGACGGTCTCATCACCGTAGGATTTCGACACGCCGCGGAGTTTGATAAGCTTTTCGTTATTCATTCCGTACAATTCCTTTAAATAAAAATTTCCGGAAGGGGTCTATGTCGCACGTCGGAAAAAAGCATAAAGCCGTTCGGCGTGTAAAACACGCCGAACGTAAAAAAGCCGAGTGCACTTACGTACCACAGTTTCCGAGGTTATTGTATCAAAAAATGAATTATTATGCAATGGTTTTTTATAATAACTGTTGTTTTTGCTTGAATTATATTGATTTTTGTTGTTTAATTGCGATTATTGCGAAAAAACACTGTCTGTTCGCGGTTTTTATTCAGTATGCTTCGGTATTGTATATCAATCTTCCAAAAAATGCTCGTTTTTATAGATAAAGCAGAAAAACAAACCGTTCGTATAGTTTGCAGATGATTTTTCTACTATTTTATATATTTTTATGTTGCAATTAACGTTGATTTAATGGTATTATTATCTTATTAACTTTGCTTTCGAGGTGCGATATGGAAAAGAAGCTTTATCACTGCGCGGCGTATTATCCCGAGCTGTGGGATGAAACATTCATCAGGTCGGATATCGAGCATATGAAGAAAATAGGTATCAATTGCGTGCGTATGGCGGAATTTGCCTGGCACTTTATGGAGCCTGAGCAGGACAAAATAGACGTTTCCTTTTTTGTAAGGGTGGCAGATATTTTATATGAAAACGGAATTGATTCCATCATTTGTACTCCCACTCCCACTCCGCCTATATGGATAACTCACGACCATCCGGAAAGGCTTATAGTTACCAATAAGGGTGAGCATTACATACACGGCGGCAGACAGCACGTTTGCTCAAACGATGCATTCGTGCGTGAACGCTCGTATATTATCGTTGAGGCTTTGGCAAAGGCTTTTGCGAATCACCCGGGCGTTATTGCGTGGCAGATAGATAACGAGATGAAGGCAAACAACTGTATGTGTCAAAGCTGCCGTAGGCTTTGGCATAAGTGGCTTAAAGATAGATACGGTACCATTGAAGACTTGAATGAAAAATGGGGGACCGAGGTCTGGAGTCAGGCATATAATTCCTTTGATCAGGTGGTTCAGCCGTTTGTAAACCGTGAGGCACACAATCCGTCGCTGCTTACCGAATACACCCGCTTTTCAAGACAGACCCTTAACGAATATGCCTTCGCACAGGCAGATATCATAAGAAAATACTCAACTGCGCCCATTACTCACGATATCTATTCCGGCTTCCATATAGATTCCGAGGGCTTGTTTAACTATCTTGATTTTACCTCAATGAATGGATACACGGGGGATGACGGCTTTAACAAATGGCTTTTTGATTTTGATTTCTATCGCGGTATTCGCTCGGACGGACGCTTTTTCGTTACGGAAACAAGCCCCAATTATGCAGGAGCCATTTTGGGAGTGGGCAGGCCGCATAGGGATGGCTTTTTGGAGATCGAGGCGCTCGCCTCTTACGCAAGCGGCGGATTCGGCTTTTCATATTGGCATTTCAAGCAGCACAGATGCGGAAGCGAGCTGCCGCACGGATCTCTGCTGTCAGCATGGAATAAGCCAACGACGGGTTATTTCCAAGCGCAAAAGGTGGAAAAAATGCGCAAAACGGTAGAGAAAGCGTTTTTATCCACAACCCATGAGAAGCCGCAGATCGCCATTACTTACTCCGAAATGGCAAGAGAGTTTTATGAAACCGAGCCGATATTGGAAGGCAAAAGCTACTTTGACCATATGTTTAATCTGCATAATTGTATGCAGAATGCGGGCCTTAATAAGGACCTTTTGCCCGAGGGAGCACCCCTTGACGACTATAAACTGCTTTTTACACCCTTTTTACCCTACGTTAGCGATGATTTTCTTAATAAAGCTATCGATTTTGTTAAAAATGGAGGAACTTGGCTGATCGGCCCCATGACGGGAAGCAGAGGGGAATATCATACAGTCAATACCGATTGCTGTCTTGGTAAAATAGAACAGACGGCGGGAGTCAGCGTCGAGCTGTACCATCCCTTCAGCGGAACGGGGGCATATCTTGAGGCGTTTGGTATTTCCGCTCCCGCATTTCTTCACGGCGGAGCACTTCGGGCTACGGATTCCCGCTCACTTGGCAGAATATCGGGAGGACTCTCCGAAGGATACTCATTTCTTACCGAAAAAAGCATGGGCAAGGGTAAGGTAGTGCTGCTTTCGGTAATGCCAAACATGTTTGAGCAGGCAGGAAGGGAGCTAATCACAAGGCTTATCGATCACTATGCCATTGGGGCGGGCGTCAGCAACAGATACCGCGCAAGCAACGGTACGGCGGTTATTTGCAGGAGTGGCGAAGGCGAATTTAAGCGCGTTATAACCGTTATAAACGGAACCGATAGGGAGGGCTGGTATGAGCTTGACGATGATGCCATATCTCTTTTCAGTGGGGCGGTATGTCCAAAGGGCATATGCAAGCTTGCTCCGTTCGGATATGACGTGCTCGTGGTAAAGAAATAAACGTTTTTACTAATTGTAAGAGTATTTTACTATAATGTGTTGAATATAAACTTGGCAAAACGGTAGGATTGTGCTATACTATAATTTGTTATCTTATATTTATCTTCAGCAGGTGTTTTTTATGGTAAACGAACCAAAACCAAAAAAGAAAAAAATCAAATTAATGCCTATTTTCATTGTGGTTTTTAACGTATTGGCTATCGGCGGCATGGCAATAGCTGAGTTTGGCAATAGTGAAAGACCGAGTAAGCCCATTGGGGAGCTGTTATCAATGCTCGGGTCAAATTGGGTATTCATTGCTCTGTGCTTGGCGTCGTTTTTGGCCATCGTGCTAAGCGAGACCTTAAAATACTTTTTTATGCTTAGGTCCTGCACCAAGAGTAATATGTTTAGAACAGCCTTTGAGGTGGGCGTGCTTGGAAAGTATTATGATTTCATAACTCCATCCGGCTCGGGCGGTCAACCCTTTCAAATGTACTTTCTTAAAAAAAGCGGCCTTTCTGCGGGTGTTTCGGGATCGCTGCCTGTAGTTGGATTTTTAACAAATCAGGTAGCGTTTATAGTCATTGCTATTGTTTTGTTTATAATGCGTTTGCCCTACATAGAAACGGGCATAGCCGGTGATCTTGCTGCGGGATTCGGTATAGTATGCTACGCGGCAGTGCCCACTCTGCTGCTCCTGTTTTCAATTTTCCCAAAGCTTGCAACCTCTATAGTTTCCTGGTTTATTAAGATCGGTGCTAAAATAAAGCTGGTAAAGGAGCCCGAAGCAAAGATAAAAAAGGTGTGCGACACGTTTGCTGAGTATCGGGATAACCTTGCGTTTATGGCAAAGTCCAAGAGCGTTATGGTGATTACGTTTTTACTCTCTGTTATTGCTCAATTGGCAAATGCTATAGTTCCGTATTTTGTGCTTGTCGCCTGCGGTGTGGAGAATGCCTCCGCCATAGATATCATAACGCTCAGCTTTTACGTTTACGCTACCGTTACCTATATTCCCACTCCGGGCAGCACGGGTGCCGCAGAGGGAGCGTTTTATATTGTATTCAATCAGCTCTCCGAGGGAGTTTTGTTCTGGGGAACCATGATATGGCGCTTCTTCACCTATTACTCCTTCATTTTGCTGGGGATGCTTGTTACCGCTATAACCACGATGCGTGACAAAAAGACTTCAAGGCAAACTGCTGAGACTGAGCCGGAACAAACATTAACAGATTAATTACAACAATAATAAAGACCCTGACTCGTTTAGAGTCGGGGTCTTTGTGCGTTTTCAGATATTATTCTTTATGGCATCTCCCATTTCCGAGCAGGTAACGCCGCTTTGGGATATATCGCGTGTAAATATACCTTCGGATAGGGTGGATGACACGGCTTGCTCAATGCATAACGCTTCGTCAAAAAGCCCAAAGTCTCTGAGCATCAATGCAGAGCAAAGGATCGCACCTATGGGGTCTGCAAGGTTATGCCCTGCTATTTCGACTTGCGATGTCATTGCGGGAGTAAAGATCCCCACTTTTCCGCCAATGCATGCACATGGCGAGATGCTAAGACCGGTCAGGGAGCTTGCTTGCTCTGACAGGATATCGCCAAGCATGTTAGGACAAAGTAAAACGTCAAACTGATTCGGATCGGATATCAACCGCGCGGCCGCTTGCTCGGCATGCATATGTGTAAGCTCTACATCGGGGTAGGCGCGAGATACTGCATCCACGCATCTGCGCCAAAGCCGCGAGGAATCCAGCCTGTCGGACTTATCAACAGAACAGAGGCGTTTGTTGCGCGTGAGTGCCTGCCCGAATGCCAGCTCGGCTATTCGTTGGATCTCGCCTCCTGAGTACTCCTCGGTGTCAAAGGCACTGCTTCCGTCCGGTGCGTTGCCGTGCTTGCCGAAATATATTCCGCCCGCAAGCTCGCGTACAATAAGAATATCGGTGCCGCGACATATCTCTTCCTTTAAAGGGGAGGAGGAAATCAGAGGATCGTGAATTTTCACGTGTCGCAAATATGCATATGCGCCAACCGTACCTTGAAGGGCAAGCAAGCCGCTTTCCGGGCTCTTTTCGCGTTTGCTCCATGACGGCCCACCTACGGTGCCTAACAATACTGCGTCACTGCTCAATACCGCTTGCCGAGCATCAAATGGGAACGGGGTGCCGTAATGGTCTATTGCGGCTCCGCCAAAGTCTTTAAAAATGTAGTCGAAGCAGTGGCAATATTTTTTAGCTATTGCGTTAAGCACCTTTATTGCCTCTGCACATATCTCAGGGCCTATACCGTCGCCCGCAAGTACTGTGATCGTCTTATTCATACTATCGTCCTTTAAGAATAGCTTGCCATGGCGTCTATGCCTTCAAGCAATAGGGTCTTGGCCTCTGTTTTTGCATTATAGTGATACAGGTTGAAGGTTCCGTCCTGGTTAAGGGTGGAGAAGTAAATGCTTTCGCCGTCGCCTTGAACCTGAATACAGTCAAAGGTGTCGGCAAAAACGTCGGAGCTTACGATGCTGTATTTGGCGGTCTCTACGTTGTATACCACTAAGGTCCCGTAAATATCGGCGTTGCCGTGGTCGGCAAATTTGTCACCGTCGGTCTCGGAGATGACCACTACATCCTTAAGATATACCAGGTATTTGGCGTCATTTGTAAGCATTGAGCAGGAATAATACTGTCCGCTCGAGGAATCGTATATTGCACCGCACGAATTAATAAGCTTTTCGTGATCTTTGCCGTCGGTCATGTAGATCTCAACGTCGGTCTTATTGGCATTCGCGCTCAGTACGAGCTTGTCACAAGCCTCGTAATACAGTATTTCGTGTACCGTGCTCAACGGCACCTTGCCGTTTTTGATATATATTTGCTCGGTTATTGCGTTTCCGCTTGAAAGATCCGTCTTAAACAGCTGAAAATTCTGTGAATTGTTACCGAACAAAAGCATATATCCTTGTTTTGTTCTGCTGTTGATGGATATGTTGCTGATGCTTGAATAATATGTGCTTTTGGCAAGAGGTATGCTTTTGCATGCCGAAACGTCAAAGAAGTAAATATCGTATCTGTCTTCAACCGACGATTCCACCGCATAGACCATGCCTGCGGCAGAATCGGTCACCGCGGTAGGGTTAAGAGTATATACCTTTTGTGCGACGGTGTGGCTTTTAAGGGTAACGGTGTCTACTGCGGTAAGTGTGCAGTTCTGTAGGGTATCGTCATAGTCGTGTAATATATACATTACCGAGCCATCGGGAGATACTTCGGAATAAGTGACGTTTGTGAATTCCTTTGATTTGCCCGTAAGGGTATGTAGGGTGTAATTGTAAACGTACGCGGCAGTGTTTGCAATGTCAACTGTAAGATAACTGTTGCCGTCGGGAGCCATCCATCCCAGAGCAAATGTTTTGCTCTGAAGCTTGGTTCGGTCCCCGTTCTTATACATGTACAGCGATGCGGGTGAGGTGTTTCCAACGAGTGCAAACAGAGCGGAGGAGTCATCGGTAAAGAAAAAACTTTCACATCTTGCCGTGCCGCTTTCAAGCAGACTCAGCTCACCGTTTTCAAAAAGCAACAGCATGCCGCCTGCACCTGACTGATCAGCATCGGTTACAATGGCTACCTTGCTTCTGTCGGGACTGATCCTCCATGAATCCACGTTGCTGCACAGTACCCGTGATTTGTTCTGCGAGGGATCGTATTGTATCAGCTTCTTATCTCCGTAAGGATCGGAAAGATAAATGAGTGTGCCGTCCTTACAATCCCACAAATAGGTGACGCTGTTAAGAGATTCCTTGTCGTTTGGATCATAAACGTTATCATCAACAAGGATCTGCTCATTATCGGTGCATAAGTATATACCGCCATCCTTGAACGCCACACTGCCCACGATCTTTTCGGGCAATGCGTTAACAAGAGAATGCTTGTCGCTTGTGATGGGTGCAAATCTGTTTATTAGGGTAACCGTGAGAAATGTGCCTGCGGCTATCACCACCACGCAAGCTATACATATTAGTGCGATAATGGTCTTTTTCGAAAACCTGTGCTCGGTCTCGTCAAAAACAATTTCATCCTTTTTTTTAGGGGCTTCCTTGGGGGAACGGATCTGTTTCTTACTCATATTATTCCTTTCGCGTAAAAGCATTTTTGTTTTTTTCATAATGCTTCGCAATATTTCGTGATTATTCTGTTATTTGCTGCATTGATCGCAAAAAAATCGGTAACGATACCCATAAAGTGTTTTAAAAGTGCAAAAACAGCCGGAATTCTACAAGAATATATATTTTTTTTGTAAAATGACGACTTTTTTTGCAAAATGCTTGGTTTATAATATATTTGCACAAAAGCGTAAGGTGCAAATATTATATAATAGAGGTGACTTGTTATGTATATGTATCAGGATCAGGACATTATCATTGATGTGCGCACGATAATAGCGCGGTCGGAGAAGCTGGCTTCTCTGTACGGTAAGGCGGATTATTCCGTATTAAAGGAGATAACCGACTATATCGACGGGCAGACCGTGGATAACGTACGTAACAGCATTTTTAAATCGCTTAAAAATTAAAATTAACTATTATATTTATTATATCATACTACCGTGTGTATTCAAAGTATTTTTTTAAGTATTTTTTTTAATTTTTCGTAAACAATTTGCCAAGCTTGCCGAGCTTTTGTTTGACCTTGAGGGTGTGAGGGTATATAATGTAAATAACTTTGAAGAACAAGAGAATACATAAATGCACGGTAATATCTTAAAATGTCCCGTTTGCTCGAGCCGCTTAATTGCAAACGGTGGGTCTTATAAATGTAAAAACGATCATTGCTTTGATATATCAAAAAAAGGCAGTGTTAATCTTTTGCTCAAGGGTGGAGCCCACGGTGATGATCGCGGTATGCTTGCCTCAAGGAGGGATTTTTTATCTGCCGGTTATTATGAGCAGCTTGCGCAAGCTGTATCTGAGGCTGTAGCCAAGCACGGCGGTACAGTTCTTGATATGGGATGTGGGGAGGGATACTATAGCTCAAGGCTTGCAGATATAAAGGATGCTCGCGTCTACGCCTTTGATGTATCTAAATATGCCGCAGCAATGACTGCGGCCAGGGATAAGAGGATCACCGCCTTTACAGCATCAAGCTTTGACATCCCGGTGCTTTCCGACTCGGTGGATTGCGCGGTCAGTATTTTTGCGCCCTTTGATCCCTATGAGGTGTCAAGGGTATTGAAAACCGGTGGAGTATTGGTTGCGGCATACCCGATGCCGGAGCATTTGCTGGAGCTCAAGCAAGCAATATATGACAGGGTCATACTAAATCCCGATTCGGTGCCCGAGCATAAGGGCTTTAAGCAGGTGGATATTGCTTGCGTCAGGTTTAATATGCATTTAAATGACAGCTCGCACATACAGGCTCTGTTTTCAATGACACCTTATGCCTATAATACTCCTAAAGCTCTCGTTTCCAGGCTAAATGTCTTAACCGAGCTTGACTGCCGTGCGGAAATAATGGTGGTTACGTATAAAAAGATAAGGCCTTGATTATAATATCGACCTATTCATCCATCGCGTGAAAATGCGGTGGATCTTTTTAATTTTAACGGTTTTTTGTTGACAAACGAGCATTTTTATTATAAAATAACATACGATATATAACGGTCGATATATTATGGAGGTGTGTTATGCCGCCAAAGATAAGGGTTACAAAGGATGATATAGTTAATGCTGCGGTGGAGCTTGTCAGACAAGGTGGGGCAGAGGCAATAAATGCCCGTGCCATTGCCGTCCGTCTTGGATGCTCTACTCAGCCTGTATTTTCAAACTTTGATACTATGGATCAGCTTCTGGAGCAGGTGATATCTGCTTCTTATGATGTCTATCTTGATTTTTTAAGCAATGAGGCACAAAGCGGAATATATCCCCAATATAAGGCCTTTGGCATGGCGTATATTCGCTTTGCCAAGGAGGAAAAGGAGCTTTTCAAGCTTTTGTTCATGAGAGACAGAGGGAACATGGAGATTGCTCCCACTTCGGATTTTGACGCCTCGGTCGAGCTTATAATGAAGGCAAACGGGGTCTCAATGGATCGAGCAAGACGTATGCACCTTGAAATGTGGTCTTTGGTACACGGTATAGCAACCATGCTTGCGACCTCCTTTACATGTCTTGATTGGGAGCTTATAAGCGATATGCTGACCGATGTATATCAAGGTATTCGTAACAGGTCGGGAGGTTCAAATGCAAGCAATTAAAATACAAGGACTTACTAAGAAATATAAAGATATTACCGCGGTTGATGATCTGTCCCTTAGCATCGAAAGTGGCGAGCTTTTTTCTCTTTTGGGAGTAAACGGAGCGGGAAAGACCACCACGATTAAAATGCTTTGCGGTTTAATACAGCCAACTGACGGGGATGCGTTTTTGATGGGTCATAGCCTGCGCAGCGATTCTGCCATCGTTAAGTCGATAATTGCAGTCTCTCCGCAGGAGACTGCAGTGGCGCACGGCTTGACGGTAAAGGAAAATCTCGAGCTTATGTGCGGCGTTCACGGGCTTGGCGCTGATAAGAAAAAAGAGAGGATGTCTCAATTGACCGAGCTTCTCGGAATTAAGGACGTGTTACAAAGGAAGGCGGGCAAGCTCTCGGGAGGCTGGCAACGCAGATTAAGCATAGCTATGGCGCTTATCAGCGAGCCGGAGATACTGTTTCTTGACGAGCCCACTCTCGGTCTTGACGTAATTGCAAGAAGCGAGCTTTGGAGTGTGATAAGCTCACTGAAGGGGAAGGTCACTACGGTCCTGACCACGCATTATATGCAGGAGGCAGAGGCGCTGTCCGACAGAATTGGTATTATGAAGGACGGAAGACTTTTGCTTACGGGTACGGCGGATGACATAAAGAGGATGGCTGCAACCGATAATTTTGAGGAAGCATTCATACGTATTGTAAAGGGGGAAATAAAATGAGAATGTTGACCTTTGCAATAAGAAACACAAAGGAGATACTCCGTGACCCTTTGACGGTGATCTTTGGGCTGGGGTTCCCGCTTATTCTTATATTACTGCTTAGCGCAATACAGGCAAGCATCCCCGTACAGTTGTTTGAAATTACCCGCCTTGCGCCGGGAATAGTGGTGTTTGGACTGTCCTTCATGACCCTGTTTTCGGCAACCCTGATATCTAAAGACAGAAAAAGCTCGTTTCTTCAAAGGCTGTATACTACGCCAATGACGGCGATGGACTTTGTGCTCGGATATGCCTTGCCCATAATTCCGTTTGCGGTGGCTCAAAGCTTTATCTGCTATACGGTAGCGGTGCTTCTCGGACTTGAGATCTCTGTAAGCATTCTTACTGCGATATTATTCATAGTACCTATCTCGCTGTTATACGTTGCATTGGGATTGCTTTTTGGCAGCATCCTTACCGATAAACAGGTAGGGGGGATATGCGGTGCATTGCTGACCAATCTGTCAGCATGGCTTTCGGGTATTTGGTTTGATCTTAAGCTGGTAGGCGGAGCCTTTGAGGATATAGCGCATATGCTTCCGTTTGTACATGCAGTAGAAATGGAGCGTGAGATTATCGCAGGAAATATAGCAGGTATTTTTCCGCACCTATGGTGGGTGTTAGGGTATGCAGCTTTAACCACAACCATTGCGGTACTGCTATTCTTAAGACAAATGAAAAAGCAATAGCGTTATGAATAAAACAAGAAAAACCGCAGGTATCTGCGGTTTTGTTATAGTTATTTTGATATTACAAAAAACAAATATTACAATTCCTCTCTGCCACCGGGCAAGATGCCAAGTGAGATGGGGAGATTGCCGTTGCGGCATCTAAGCTGATCTATAAACTCCTTTTCCTTGTGTACGTCCTTAACACGTACTATGTAACGTATCTCAAACATGCTGCCCATATTGGTGGTTTTTACACGCTCAAGAGTAACTCTGTCAAGGTACTTGTCAAACAGATCGTTAAAAAGGGTGTCGTACTCAAGATCCTCATGGATGGTTATGCGAAGCTGCTTATCTTTTATTACACGCTCGCCGAATTTGGAAAGACCGAGCAAAAGTATAACGACGATAACGATCACCGCTATTACCGATGCAAACACCAGCTGTCCCATGCCGCATGCAAGACCCACAGCCATTGCGGCAAACAGGGCGGCGATCTCCTTTCCGCTACCTTGAGCAGAACGGAAGCGTACCAGTGAGAATGCGCCCATTACGGCAATTCCCGTACCTAATTGACCGTTTACAAGCAGAATTACCACCTGAACTATCAATGGCAGTACACTAATTGCAATCAAAAGGCTTTTTGTGCTTCTGGTGTCGGATTTATGATAAACAAATGCAAGTATTACTCCCAGGATCACCGCGACCGCACTGCTGACCAAAATGGCAATACTGCGGTCGGAAATAATATCAAAAATACTTGTTAACAATCTTATCACGTCCTTATACTTATTATTTATTGCTCGGCAACGTCTATCAGCTTTAATTTTTGCTTATAAGCCGTTCCGTATTTGGAAAATGAGCCGGGGCGAATTTCGCATTCGCGCAAAGCATGTACAAGCCATAGCGGCATTGCGCTATTGACCTTTATTTCCATTATGTACTTATCCTTATCAAGCACGCCCCAGCCGTGACTTCCCTTGAGTAGGTCGAGCTCATAGTCGCGCGCCCTGATGCTTGTATCGAAGGTTATGCGCACATCCGGATCCTCGGGGCACACCAATGCAAGACGATCGTAGCATACCACCATAGCGGGCTTGAGAGAGTATCTGCTGATGGCAAACAACAGCTCGTTTGCGATCTGCTTATCCTTTTGCTTTATCTTATCGCAGTCGCCGCTCTGTAAGAAATTCAGAGCATCACTGTATTTAAGAGAAATTCGTCTTTTATATACTATTCCGTCGTATTTCTTTTTAAGCTCAACGTAAACCTTTTTATCGGCAGTTGGAACGTTATAGCTGCGCAGCCGAAGCTTTTCCTTATATACGGGCTTATCTATGGATCGCCGTATAAGATCAAAATTCTCGGTATCAAAATATAAGGAGCAGATGGTATCCCATCCGTATTCGTCCTCAATAACGTGGCTGCCGAGCTTTTCGCGCAAGGAGAGATACGTGGCACTTGATATAATATATTTCTTTTCTGTGCGCTTGAAATTTTTTATAACAGAAATACGGATCATCTCCCAAGGGTGGGAGCTTCCTCAAAAAGAGAAAGCTCCATGAATCAATGTAGGAAAAAAGCCCGCCGCAGGCGGGCAGAAAATTATTCTTTCTTAAGTCTCTCGCGCTCAAGGTCTGCAAGCTTCTTGGCAAGCTTTGCTTCGTCGGCCTTGTAAACGCAATCGTAGAATTTGGGAAGGAAGGGTGCGTTCCAGGCTACACCGGTAAGCATGGAGTCGTTCTTAAGGGCAGTCTGAACCTGGATGTCGGTATTCTTGTCAAGGAAACCGTCATAAACGAAGTTTATCATCTCCACAGCCTCGTCGATACCCTTCTGGAGAAGCTCTTCAACAGAGGCGTTCTGAGGATACTTATTATCCCAGGGCAGATACCAGGTCTTTTTGCCCTCGTTAAGATAATCTATAGAGGAATCTACCTTACCGTATTTGGAAGAGGTGTAGGTTCCTACGTAGGTGTCTCTTGAGAATCTCTCGTAAATGGGAACGCTCAGGTTATAGAAGCCGGGCTTAATGCGTTTTTTCATAAGCTCATACATGCGCTGTGCGGCACGAATGGTCTCGTCGCGGGAGATCTCGCGACCGAGAATGCTCTTAAGATGTCTGGGATACAGACGGCAGATCTCAAGCAGCTCCTTATACTCAACGTAGAATATATCGTTGATGTTCATCTGTGAGGGGGTCTTATCCATATGCTTTTTAAGGATAAGCTCGTCCATTGCAGTGGTGAAACGGTTGCGATATACGTTGAAGCGCTCGGGAAGGTCAGCACCGGGAGTCTGGAAGCCTACGTTGTAGGAAATGTAGGGGTTGATAGCGCAGTTTACTCTGTAGTAAACAAGGTAGCCCATGAAATATGGGCGCAGTATGGCGGCATCCTCAGGAGACTGAGCCTTTATGTAACGGTAGATGGTGGACAACCATTCGTTTACGGTTCTCTCTCGCAGAGCCATGGTGATACGGTTGACCGCATCGTCGGCTTTGAAGGGAGCACCAAAGTATTTAAAGAAGTCGGGGCCCTGAAGACCGAAATTAAATATTCTGCTGTTCTCCTGAAGAAGATTCTTAAGCTCGGGGTTCTGAATCTTTTCAAGAACTGCATTACCAGCGATATAGTGAGTAAAAAAACCGGGCATAGTATTGAAACTCCATTTCTCCGACGCTGTGGAATAATTAAGCTGACCGTCGTCGGCACGGCATACACCTATTTAAATATAATTAGCAAACTTATTATAATACATAAATTGTGTAAATACAAGTACATTTTTCGAAAAAACTGCACAATTTTTTTGCACTAAAAGTATTTATGATAAAAAATCAGATAAAAAACATCGATGCCTTACTATCTGACCCTTACCGAGTATCTTCTCATGATGCTTTCCTGCTTTATCCAATAGCGCATATCAAGTAATACTCCGCCGTTTTTCTCTATGACTCTTCTGCTTGGCAGATTATCGTCACGGCAGGTGATTATAACGTCACTGTAAAACTCGCTTGCCTTTTCCAGAAGCTTGGCACACATTATGCTGCCGTATCCGCACCCTCGCTTTGACGGAAGCACGCCATAACCAATATAGCCCGAATAATACGTTTGCTCATGATTGGATTCGTGTCTTACGTCGCCCTGAGCATAAACGGTGCCCTTTTCATCGCACAAAAAATAACGGGTGTATGCGGTGTTGCTTCTTGGAAGATATTTACCCTTGGAATGGAAATAGCATATTCGTTCAAACGGATAATAATCATCAGGGTCGCACATCCCCAAAAACGGAGTACCTGCGGCGATATAGTCGTCAAGCATATCGGAAAAGGCGGTAACGGAAAGCTCGGAGCAGGTCAAAAGACGGAGATTACTGCTTTTTGCGATATCTGCCCAGGGCATATTTTCCATCACGCTTTTCCTCGCTTTCTGAATATCTTGTTACTGTATACTATTTTATTCATTATGCTTAAATTGTCAAGGAATTGAAAAATACTAAAAATGTACGTTTAAATCAAAAATAATAGACTTTTTAACAAAAAAACTTGAAAATAGAATGATTTATGCTATAATATAAAAGATAATATGAATATACCTTTATTTGATAGACTTAATTATATAATATATTGGGATATTTTTAAATTATGTTGGATATTTTATTGCCAATATTAACGGTGTCAGTAATCTTTTTTGCGGCACACCGCTTTTGCGGAATCAAGCTGTTCCCGCGCAGTATCGCGCAGTATATTAAAAGTCGCCCTTCCGCAGTTATATCGGGCGCCGTCTCATTATTGTATTTTTGTATTATGGCGCTGACATTGCTTGGGCCGATAGGGCCGGGTCAGGCGGCTCAGCCAAGGCTTGTGCCGTTGCAGACCATAGTCGCTATGACGAAGGATATCGTCAAAAACGGCTTTTTGGATCTCGACGCTTTAAGTAATTGGGACGGCTCGCTGTTAAACTGCGTGTATGTAATAAGCCACTCTGCAAGAAATCTTGTTGCAAACGTGGTGCTGTTTGTGCCCATAGGACTTCTTTTGGCATGGCACGTTAAGAGGATAAAACTGACATGTGCGGCTATTATATCTGTGGCCATCCCGATAGCCGTGGAGCTTTGGCAGCTGCTGCTGTGCAGGGGAAGGACCTGCGACGTGGATGATGTAATACTGAATTTTATAGGTATATTTTTTGGCTTTGCCGTAGTAATTATATATCGTAACAGGAGAAAAAATGGTAAACGGAATAACCGAAGGAATAAGCAAATCCATAGTAAAGAAGCTTGAGGAGCTTGAGGATATTAAGGTAGAGAGAAGTGAGTACGCATCTGCGGAGCTAATGCAACGTATGGCTGATATAACAAGTGCAACCGGTAAGGAGGTCAGCGTGTACGTTTCCCGTCAGGGTGATATCATCAGCGTTGCAATAGGAGAAAGCGATAGGGTAAGCCTTGAGGCTCTTACCATGCGAAGAAGCGAGGAAAGGCTTTCGGGTCTCAGATGCTTGCATACACATCCGAACGGAGATGCACGCTTGTCGAGCGTGGATGTGCAAAGCCTTAAAAAGCTGAGGCTGGATGCCATGAGTGCTATTGGTGTTAAAAACGGCACGGTAAGCGGTATCAGCATGGCGGTTTTGTCTCCGAAGGAAAATAACGAGCTTGATGCGCTCATGTATTACTGCGCCGACGTAGAACGCTTGCCTCACGCCGAATGGCTTGAGCTTATCATGCAGGCGGACAGTCAGATCACAAGGACGGTAATATTTGATAATGTTGATAAAAACGAGCGGATAATGCTTCTTGGACACGACGAGGCATCTCTTGAGGAGCTTGCCGCTCTGACGGATACTGCGGGCGGTACCGTGGTTAAAAAATTCATACAAAAAAACAGGGTAGGATTCGGAAGCGGAAAGCTTCACGAGCTTGCTCTTTATGCGCAGGCGGACAATATAGACGTAGCCATTTACGACGACGAGCTTACTGCTATAGAGCAACGAAACATGGAGGATGAGCTTGGCGTAAGGGTGTTGGACCGTACGGCGCTGATACTTGACATTTTCGCAATGCGCGCAGTAAGCGGTGAGGGACAGCTTCAGGTGGAGCTTGCACAGGCAAAATATGCACTTACACGGCTTATCGGAATGGGAACCGTGCTTTCTCAGCAGGGTGGCGGTATTGGTACCAGGGGCCCGGGTGAGAAAAAGCTTGAGACAGACAGACGCCATATAAAAAGAAGGATAGCCGAGCTTGAGCGTCAGCTTGCGGCGCTTGGCCAACAGCGTGCCCTTCAGAGAAAGCGCAGGATCCGTCAGGGCGTGCCGCAGATAGCTCTTGTCGGTTATACTAACGTTGGTAAATCCACCCTTATGGGTGTGCTTACCGGAGCGGAGGTATTTGCCGAAAATAAGCTCTTTGCCACACTTGATCCCCTTACCAGAAGCTGCAGTATAGCAAAGGGTGTAGAGGTGCTTTTTACCGATACGGTAGGCTTTATCAAAAAGCTGCCGCATCAGCTTGTGGAGGCGTTCAGATCAACCCTTGAGGAGGCCGTTTACGCCGATATACTTCTGCACGTTTGCGACGGATCAAATGTCGATATGTTCAGACAAATGCAGGCGGTAGATGACGTTCTTGGTCAGATAGGGGCGGGCAACGTTCCCAGGATCACGGTAATAAATAAATGTGATAAGGGTGAGGCTCCCGAGGTCAAGGACGGGGTGTACGTTTCTGCGATCACGGGTCAGGGCCTTGACGAGCTTCGCGACAGAATAATATCAATATTGAATGCGGGAAACCGCAAGGCGTGCTTTACCATCCCTTATGCGGACGGCGAATTGCTTGCGTTTATTCACAGCAATGCGGTCAGCATAGATGATGAGGAGTACACCGAAATCGGAACAAAAATAAGCTTCGTTATGCCTTCGGAGGAATTGGGAAGGCTGGAGGCAAAATTAAAGGATAAGGGGATATTAAAATGATCAAGCTTGAAAGATGCACGGTAATGAACTTTGAAAATGCATTTCGCGGAGCGCGAAATCCCATGAACAGCTGGGCAAAAATGGACAGCTATACCGATGAAAACGGGAATTTTATCCTGGGAGATAACGACCGCGATCTTGCGCGCCGCCTGTGCGGTGCGGGAAGTGACGACCGTAAATTCATTCGCCAGATATTTGTTTGTGTGGATATTACCGCGCCCCTTTATTGGTGGAAGGAGTTTGATACATATAAGGTGGCAACCGTTGCAAACTCCACCAGCACCATGCTTAAGATACATTCAAAGCCCTTCTCCATAGAGGATTTCTCCTGCGATCATATGAGCAAGGAGGCGCTTGACTGCATGGGGGATATCCTGAAGCTTCTTGAAAAATGAGACAGAGCTTTGTGGAGACCAAGGATAAGGAGCAGTGGTATAGCATCATTCAGCTTTTGCCTGAGGGATATAATCAGATGCGCACCGTGACCATGAACTACGAAAATCTTACCGGTATGTACAGAGCAAGAAAGCATCACAAGCTTAACGAGTGGAGAGAATACTGTGCATGGGTGGAAAGCCTGCCCTATGCGGATCTTTTGATCACGGGGGAGGCATATAAATGAAGACCATAGTGCTTACCGGTGGCGGTACTGCCGGCCACGTAACTCCAAATGTAGCTATTATACCGCTTTTAAAGCAAGCCGGCTTTTGTGTGCATTATATAGGAACCGAAGGGATAGAAAGGGATATCATAACCAAAATTCCTGAGGTTGAATATCACGTCATATCATCGGGCAAGCTTCGCAGATATTTTGATCTGAAGAATATTTCCGATCCCTTTAAGGTGATGAAAGGAATAGCGCAAAGCTCAAAGCTATTAAAGAAAATAAAGCCCGACGTGGTATTTTCCAAGGGAGGGTACGTTGCCGTGCCCGTTGTCCTTGCTGCGAAAATGCGCAAGATCCCCACGGTTATTCATGAGTCGGATATGACCCCCGGGCTTGCCACCAAGCTTAGCGCGGGCGCCGCAAAAAGGATATGCGTTACCTTTGAGGCGGCGGGCAAGAGCTTTGATGGATCCAAGGTCGTGGTGACGGGCTCACCGATACGCCCCGAGCTGTTCCTGGGCGACGCGGAGCAGGCGCGACAAATGCTGGGCTTTGACCAAAAGCCGGTGGTAATGTTTATGGGCGGCTCTATAGGTGCAAGGGTAATAAACGATACCATGCGACAGGTGCTTGACAAGCTTACGGAGAAATATAACGTTATCCATCTTTGCGGCAAGGGAAATCTTGTCGAGGAATTGGAGAGTAAAAGCTATAAGCAGTTTGAATATGTAAGTGAGGAGCTTTGTCATTATATGGCGCTTGCGGATATTGTGGTCTCAAGGGCGGGAAGCAATAGCATCAACGAATTTCTTGCTCTTGCCAAGCCCATGCTTCTCATTCCTCTTTCTGTAAATGCTTCAAGAGGAGATCAGGTGGATAATGCCGAGGACTTCAAAAAGCACGGCTATTGCAACGTGCTTATCCAGGAGGATATGACGTGCGATACCCTTCTTGCATCCATTGAAAGCACTTACCTCAACCGTGAGGTGCTCAAACGCAATATGTGCCAAGCCAAGACCGGTAACGGTGCGAAAAACGTCTTTGATGCCATAATGTCCGTGGTAAAATAGGGTGAATAAAATGCAAAAGACAAATGCCATGCGCATGCTTGATAAAAACGGTATAGCCCACGAGATATTAACTTATCCGCATAGCGGTACTGCGCTTGAGGGGGGAGAGGTGGCCCGTCTTATGGGGCAAAGCGAGCAAGAGGTCTTTAAGACTCTTGCGACCCTTGGAGCCGATGGAAGAAGCGTCTTTGTTTTTGTAATTCCGGTTTGCTGTGAGCTTGATCTTAAAGCGGCCGCAAGGGCGGTTGGAGAAAAAAGCGTGAGCATGATCCCGGTAGCCAAGCTTCTTGCAAGCATTGGATATCAGCGCGGCGCGTGTACACCCATTGGAATGAAAAAGGATTTTCCCGTTGTGGTGGATGCTTCCGCGCAAAAACTTTCGCATATGTTTATAAGCGGTGGGGCAATAGGCACTCAGATAAAGCTCTCTCCGACCGATCTGATGTCATGCTGTAAGGGGAAATATGCCGATATTACCCGCCAATAAACAATCAAATAAATTGTTATAAAAATTTGCAAAAAACAAGATAAAAGTGCTTGACTTTTTTTTAACAATTGTATATAATGCCAATGTTGCCGATGATACGGCACATAACTGCGGGGGTGGCGGAACTGGCAGACGCGCACGTTTGAGGGGCGTGTGGGCAACCGTACGGGTTCAAGTCCCGTCCTCCGCACCAGAAAAACGACAAGTTTCGACAGAAACTTGTCGTTTTTCAATGAAGCGTTCAAACCCGAACCTTTTACCAATCGGTGAAACGTTCGGGTTTGTTGTTTTCTTTAGCGATATTGAATAAGTCTTTCTTTGTGGCAGTACAGAGTATTTGGCTCCGTACTGCCACTTCTGCGTTTCATGCATAAAAAGGAGATTTGAAATGAAGACTACAAAGAAACAAAAAACCATCAATAAGTCTAGACTAATTATCTTTATCATCACATTCGTCTATAACCTTGCAATAGGCATATACTTGAAAGATTTTCTTGTGATTGCACAAACGCTGACGGTGTTTTACCTTCTCTCCATCCTGATCCCTCAGTTTTTGTTGATAGATGTAAGATCAACAGGATACCGTACAATCGTATACATCGTTCTTTTTTTTACATTTTTTCTTGCGGCTATGGTATGGGTAAGTTTCCAATAAACCGAGTTATGTTTCTAAAAAGATTTGCGATATTCTTCCAAGTATTTTCTTGGTGATTTTCCAACATGCTTTTTAAATAAATGTGAAAAATATGCCTCATCACACAATCCTAGTTCATGAACAATTGTTTTTATGCTTTTTCCTGACAAAAGCTCTGCAGAAGCATACTCTATTTTCGTTTTAATTACATAGTCTATGGGCGAGGTTCCCATAACATTCTTAAACTTTTCTGAAAAGCTGCTATTTGATAATGAAGCGTAATTTGCTAAATCAGATAATTTTATTTTTTTAGTTATGTTTTGCAATATGTAAAGTCTTATTTTAGAACCCCATAGATACTCAGGAGAATTACGGGTTTTTACATCTTTATACGATAGGATACTTTTTATCATTGAAGAAACCAAACTATCCGATGTTACTTTAGCTAAGATAGAAGAATCTTTATCCACTTTGGCAAGAGAGTTAATGTGTTCAAACATGCTTTTGGCTACTTCGTTTTTTAATATAAAAGGTACTTCGTAATAACATAATACATCCTCGCCAATATATCGTGCGTAGATATGTGCATAGCTAATAACACTATCTACAGGCATGCAAATATCATGTAAAATATTAGCCGGAATAATCAAAACCTCGTTATCATGAGCAATGTATTCTACATTTTCTATTGTAGCACTATATTGTCCGCTTTTTACAGCAACAACAACAATAAAAGGAAATTTTCTGTCCATTCGTTTATGCTTTTCCTTTTTTACAGTAGTCTCAAATCTAACACACCCATATACAACAGACAAATTAACACCTCCATTATAATAATTTGATACAAACATAGTATCACAACCGGAAATGATTTTCAAGTAAAACGTAACATAATACAAGTTTTTCGTAAAATATAGCATTTGTTTTTCTACATTGAATGTTATAATCATATACATAAGAAATTTATTGAGGCAAATATGCTGAAGAAGGTTGATTTTATATGAAAAAAATTTCTCTCGCACTCATAGGCTCAGGAAGAGCCGGTATGATACACGCAAGAAACTTCAATTCATCTGTGCCTAACGCACAAATCGTTGCAGTATGTGACCCAATTGAAGAAGCTGCAAAATCTGCCGCTGCAGAACTCGAAATTAAAAAATGGTACACCGACTATCGTGAGGTTATGGAAGACAAAGAAATTGATGCTGTTATCGTCGCTACCCCCACGAAATATCATTGTGAAATTGTGGTGGCTGCCGCTAAAGCAAAAAAAGATATCCTTTGTGAAAAGCCCCTTGCCATGACAGTAGATGAATGCGATTTAATGAACAAAGTCGCAAAGGAAAATGGTGTAAAATTACAAGTTGCTTTTATGCGCCGCTTTGATGCATCATTTATGGCTGCAAAGAAGATGATTGATAATGGTGAAATTGGCGATGTTGTAATGGTGCGTTCCAACACTCGTGGTCCAAGTATTCCTAAACCATGGATGTATGACATAAGTAAAAGCAATGGTCCTCTTGCTGAGGTTTGCAGTCATGATATCGACTCACTTCGTTGGTTTACCGGTTCTGACTTTAAAACTGTTTATGCAATCGGTGGCAACTACAGATGTCCCGATGCAAAAAAAGATTTCCCTGATTTTTATGATAATGTAGTACTAAACGCTTCATTTGCAAATGGCTGTCAGGGCATGATTGATGGAGCCCAGGGTGTTTTATATGGTTATGATGCCCGTTGTGAGATTTTAGGCACAAAGGGTTGTATTTATTTGGGTAATACAAAGGAGAATTCAGTTACTCTTTGCAGAAGCGATTTAAGTATGACAAGTGAATACATAAACTCTTGGAAATTCTTATTTAAAGATGCGTATTTAGAAGAGGATTGCGATTTTATTCGTGCAATTATTGAAGACCGTGAACCAAAAGTAACAGCTATTGACGGTAAGATGGCTGTACTTACAGTAAATGCAGGTAATCTTTCTATAAGAGAAAAAAGAATTGTCACCATTGATGGAGATAAATTAATATAAGGAGGCAATTATGTTAGCAGCAAGAATGTATGGTATAAACGATGTTCGTGTGGAGGATGTTCCTATTCCAAAGCCCTCCGCAGGTGAATTGCTTGTAAAAGTTAAATCCGCCGCTATTTGTGGCACAGATGTCCGTATGATAAAAAACGGCGCAAAAGGAATAGACGAAAATCATCCACTTGTTTTAGGACACGAATTTTCAGGAATTATTGAAGAACTAGGTGAAGGCGTTACAGGATATAAGGTGGGGCAGCGTGTTGCGATAGCCCCCAATATGGGTTGCGGCATTTGTGATACCTGCGTGGCAGGTAATGGCCACCTCTGCCCTGATTATCGTGCTTTTGGCATAAGCCTTGATGGTGGTTTTGCAGAATACTGCCTTATCACCAGCGATGCTGTTAGAAGTGGTAATGTATGTGTATTAGATGACGCCGTTTCATTTGATTCAGGTGCTATTAATGAGCCTTTATCTTGTGTATGCAATGGTTTTGAGCATGCCGATATCCACCCCGGAGATAAAGTTTTAGTAGTTGGTGCAGGTCCTATTGGTATAATGCACTGTGCGTTAGCTCTTATGGCAGGTGCAGTAGTTTACCTAAATGATTTGTCCGCCGAAAGACTTTCCGATGCAAAAAAATTATATCCCAAAATCAATACGATTGAAGGAGACCTTAAAACAGAGCTTTTGAAAGAAACAAATGGTTATGGCGCTGATGCTATTATTACTGCTTGCCCTGTTCCACAAGTTCAATCTCTTGCAGTGGAGCTTGCAGCATTAGGCGGAAGAGTAATTATGTTTGGTGGCATTCCCGCTGACAAAACCCCTGTGGGCATTAATACCAATTTAATCCACTACAAGCAGCTTATTATTTCAGGTACAACAAGAGCAAGCCTTATCCAATACAGAAAAACATTAAATTATATTTCAAGCGGTGTTTTGGATGTAGAGTCTCTTGTAAGTAAGCGCTTTAAGATTGCGGATTTCAATGAGGCGGTTGAACTTGCTACAAAAGCTGTAGGGCTAAAGAATGTAATTGTATTTTAATGTAGTGAGGTGGTTTTATGTATGATCCCATCTTTATTGGAATTGACATAGGTACACAAGGGACAAAGGCTGTTTTGTGCAACAAAAACGGCGATGTGCTTTTTGAAGCATTTTGCAAATCAAACTTAATACAGCCAGATAGTAAAACAATATATGAAAATCCCGATGACATATTCAATTCCGTGATAACAACTATTAAAGAACTCACCCAAAAAGCCGGAGATGACAGCAAACGCATCCATTCAATATGTATAGATGCACAAATGGCAGGGATAATGGCGATAGATGAAAACTTTGAGGCTGTTACTCCTCTTGATTCATGGCTCGATTCAAGATGCAAGCATTACACAAGTCTTTTGCAGAAAGAAGCCGGTGATGAAGCAATTCAGTGTAGTGGAGGACAGATAATTCATTCACACGCCTCTAAAATACTTTGGTGGAAAAATGAAGAGAAAGACACCTATAAAAGAATCAAAAAGTTTGTTATGCCGAATGCCTATGTTGCAGGAAAGCTTTGCGGACTAACACACGAAGATGCATTTATGGATTATACTTTTCTTCACTTTAACATTTTTAGCGATAATAAAAATTTGCATTATAATGAAAGTTTGTTAAAGCTCTTTAATGTAGATTTAGACAAGCTTCCAAAGATTGTATCTCCTACTGATATTATTGGAACTATATCCCCGTATTTTTCAAAAGTGATGGGGCTTCCGGGTGGTGTAAGCGTTTTAGCGGGTTGCGGTGATACGGCAGCATCAAGCATTGGTGCAGGAATTACAAAAAAAGGTGTTGCTTACGATGTGGCAGGTACTGCTTCAGTTTTTGCTTGTGCTACGGACAAATTTGTTCCAGATACAAAGCACAAAACTCTTCTTTTCTCTCGCAGTATTTTAAAAGACCTGTATCTCCCGTTATCATATATAAATGGTGGAGGTCTTTGCCTTTCTTGGTTTTCAGAGCTTACAGGAAAATCATTTAACGAGCTTAATGCCTCTGTAAGAGAAAATCCATCAATCGATACACCTATATTCATCCCGCATTTTCAAGGAAGGTTATTCCCGATTAACAACAATATAGAAGGTGCATTCTTAGGCCTCAATTTTAATACAAATTTCACAGCAATGTATAAAGCTGTTATGGAATCTATTGCGTTTGAGTATAACTATTATTTAAGCATCTTAAAGGATACAAATTCGGTAACGGATAACTTGAAAATTATTGGTGTTGGCGGTGGTGCTAAGAGCGATGTTTTTGCACAAATAAAAGCAGATGTTCTTAATTGTTCTTACATTGTCCCGCAGTCAATTGATTCTGCACCTGTTGCTTGTGCATTGTTAGCTTCGCATAAAGCTGGTTATAACGAAGAAAACTTGTCTGATGTATTTTCCAAGAGGACATCTCAAACAAAGGAATATTCACCAAATAATGATGAACATCAAAAATATAAACCAATATATAACAAGTATTTAACTTTACTTGATAGATTAACTTAAAAAATTTTTTATATTAAGAGGGTATAAACTTATGAAAAACAATTTAACACCAGAAACTTTAGCAAAATACTTTGACCAAACATTATTAAAGCCGTACGCAAGCGAAGAACAGTTTAAGCTTTTTTGTGAAGAAAGTGACCGTTATGGCTTTGCAATGGTTGCAATCAACTCTGCACCTGTAAAATTCTGCCGTGAAATTTTAAAAGACAGCGATGTCCATGTGGGTGCAGCTATTGGTTTCCCTCTTGGACAAACTACAATCGCTGTAAAGGTTTTTGAAACAGAACAGGCTATTAAAGAAGGTGCAGACGAAATAGACTATGTAGTAAACCTTGTTAAATTAAAAAGTGGTGATTACAACTACATAGAAGACGAAATGCGTCAAATTGTTGATGTATGCAATAAATATGGGAAAATTTCCAAAGTGATTTTCGAAAACTGCTACTTGACAGAAGATGAAAAGAAAATTCTTTGCGAAATTGCTCTTAAAGTAAGACCTACATTTATTAAGACAAGCACAGGATTTGGCACCCCTACTCCTGGTGTTGCCGTTGGCGCTACTGTAGAAGATGTAAAATTAATGAAATCCATTGTTGGAGATGCGGTTAAAGTAAAAGCAGCCGGCGGTGTAAGAACTCTTGACGATGCAATTGCTATGATTGAAGCAGGCGCAGAAAGAATTGGAACAAGCGCAGCAGTGAAAATTGTAGAAGAGTTAAAATCAAGACAATAATTGAAAGAAAGGGAAATTATTATGAGTAACACAGATATTCAAATTAAAGCAAGACAAGATGCCATAAAACTTTATGAAAAAGCCGGAATTGTATTGACAGATGAAGAAAAAAACAGGTTGGAATTTTGTGATTACGGTCTGAATGATTTTGAACGTATTGGTACCGAAATCCTTATTTATGTAAATACAAAGCGTGTTTGTGCAAAGGAAATGGCGCTTACGCCTAACCAGATTTGCCCTGAACATATTCATCCTCAATTAGGCGATTATGCCGGTAAAGAAGAAACCTTTCGATGCAGATGGGGTGAGGTTTATTTGTATGTTCCCGGTGAACCTACAAAAAATCCAAAGGGTTTTGTTCCGCAGGAAAGAAAAGAGCATTTTACTGTATGGCATGAAATCCATCTGTTGCCCGGTGAACAATATACCTTGAAAGAACAAACCCTTCATTGGTTCCAGGCTGGTCCCGAAGGTGCTGTAATTTCAGAATTTTCAACTCCAAGCTTTGATGAGGCAGATATATTTACAGACCCCCAAATAAACAGAGTTGGACTATTCTCAATAAATTAACATTATAAGGTAGAATAAACATATCACAGAATTCGCAAAAAACCATGGTTAAGCAGATCATAACAACAAAGGAATCGTAGACGCTTGCATGTATAGCCTGCTTAAAGACGAATGGAAAAAGCATCAACAGAGATAAGCTTGATTTGCACAAGCTCATAATACCCCGACAGAAGATCCGTCGGGGTATTATCATTATCGGAAGCGACCCTTGGAGTGCGATGATTACTTGTATTTTTCGTATGAGGCTTTATCTTGATCTAAGGCCCTCTTCTCGGTGGCGCCTGCGGTAATCAGATGCGTTAACGTGTGTTATTTGCGTAAAAATAATAGAGATTATTTGTTTTTTCTATTGAAATGACGGTTATTTTGTGTTATACTATCAAAAGTTAAGAAACAGAAGTATTGATTATTCGGAGGATATTATGGCTTTTTGTACAAAATGCGGTACTCAGTTAAAGGAAGGTGCTAATTTCTGTGCCAAGTGCGGAAATCCCGTAAAGGCAGCTCAGCCCGTTGAACAGCAGGCGGTGGCAGTGGCACAACAGCCCACACCCGTTCAGATGGAACAGAACGGACTCTACTTTTACAGAGGAATACAACGACATTTCCCGCTTTGCGGTAAGGTAGTGACCGTTTCTTCGGGTATGGACGTATTTAACTATTACAGAAAAACATTCCTGAATCTTGCAAGAATTCAGGCTGATGCCTTAAGAAGGGAATATATACAACGCATCAACGATCTTGATTCCTTCCTTGTATATTTCCCCGAAATGTATAGTAGGTACAGACAACCGTTGTTAGACCTTGCGGTGGACATTTTCCCTCTTGCGGGAATTTACGATCTGTCCCCCGAGCAGTTTGAGAGACAGCATACCGCTGATTTCTGCCTTTGCGGAGAGGACGTGGACGTCGTTATCGAAAGCTTTAATCTTACCATTGAGGCCAATCAGGAAAGAAAGGTAAGAATGTATAATATGATGCCCGGCGTGGTATTCAGCGGCCTTGCAGGCTTTGCCGCCGCCATCGCACTTAACGCTGCGGTAACCGCAATTGCAGAGGCCGACATCAGAAATGCAGACGTATCCCGCAAGCAGCGTCAGGAGCTATATGAGCGTATAGACTTTGACGTTCTTATGGACCGCGCCTTTGTTGACTATTGGCGTGTATTCCTTTCGCTTACCTGGTGGATGAATCAAAAGGGCTTGGACGTTTGGTATCCTAATGATCAGGACAATTCAAGAGCCGAGGGCCTGTATCAGAACCTGCTCTCGGGCAGAATTCCTCAGCAGGTGCTTCTTGATCAGTACATACTGCTGCTTCAGCTTAATCCTTATGCTGATGATCATCTTCAGTATTTACTTGACAATGCCGGTGTAACAAACGAAACAGCACCAATTTTCGACTATTTTGATTTTGATTATTAATATTTGCCTATTAAACAATAAAACGCCGCAATACTAATTGCGGCGTTTTTGTAATTTTATTGCTTATATTAAGGCGTCATTTTCTATATTTTCCCGGAGGAAGCAGACCGTTGCGTTTGAAGGATTGATACATATAAAACTTGTCCGAAAAACCGCATAATGAAGCAACTTCCTCAAAATCGTTATTGCCTTTTTCTATTAATATGCGGGCGTGCTCTAAACGTATGCTTATAAGATATTGGTGGAAGGTTTTTCCGTACCCCTGCTTCATAATACGGTTAATTTGTCTTTGACACATATACAATGCGTTTGATGCGTCTGTAAGAGAGATATCTTTAGCATAATTGGCTTCTATAAAATCTGCTATGGCTTGGTATCGGGGTATGCATTCTTTGTTTTCGTTTATTGATATACTTGTATTACTCACTACGCTGTAAAGCTTAGAAATGAGCAATAATGTAAGCCCTTGCAAGGACATTATTTTAGCAGATGACGCGCCGCATACCTCATCGATGATCATTTTTAACACATGAAAGACCTCGTTGCTTCTGTATGGTCTATCGTGAGCGGCAACAAGAGTCTCTGCAATACCGACGTTATCGTTGATTATACATTCAAGACAGTATTCGCCCATAGGGTCATCCGGATCAGAAAAATGAGAGTGCGGAACATGGGGGCCTGTTATAAAGAAATCACCTGCAGTAAGCTGATGCTCGTTCTTTCCAATCAAAGCAGTTCCGCTTCCCGTAGTTATAAAATGTAATTCAAAATCAAGATGCTCGTGGACATTTACGTTCCAATTGCGTGAAGGGTGAACGTACGTAAGCTTTACAACTTGAATTTCAAGGCCGTTTATGTTTATGTTAAGATATCTATCGTTAAGAAATGAATCTACACGAACAAAGTTTCTCATATATATGTCCTTTTTTTACAATTGCTTGTCTGTTTTTATTATTGAAAAAATCATTATTTAAATCTATAATAGCAGTATACAATACGTATTTGTAAAAGTAAAATGTTTTTTTGTGATTTGAGCGATCATTTTTCACAATAGATTGGTTGCTTGATTCAGGAAGGGAGAATAATGAAACACTATAAAATGAAATGGAGATGTTTATTAGCAATGTTTTTAGTATTAAATGTTATTTTATCGTTGATCGGTTGTGATACACCGACGGCTTCGTTGCCTGTGGAACCTACCGGTACCAATGGGGTGTCTACCCTTGTTAATACCGACCATATTAATGAGCAGAATGCCATATCCTACAACAAAGAAAAGAACGTTAAATGGAGCACTTCCTTTGAAACAACGGATGGGTTTGTAGGAGATATCGTTCATGTGGAAAATATAGGTGAATATAAGGATACGTCTTTGCGGGACGGTGATGCAGTATCGCTTATATTAAAATCTGAAATCGATGCATCGCCCGTAATGACTCAGTACGGTTCAATTGATGCGCTTTTTGATCATGATAACATTACAAAATATATTACTGAGAAAAATCCGTCCGTGAATAACCCTGTATATATAACGATGCCCCTTAAGCAGGCATTTGCTGTTAATTGGTATACAATTACAAGTGCCAACGATGTTGAAAACCGTGACCCGCGGGATTGGGTGCTTTACGGTTCAAACAACGGTGAGCAATGGGAAATCGTGCATGAAATAAAAGATTATGATTTTCCTGCAAGACAACAAACACATCTGTTTAAGTTCGACAACGATGTTCAATACTGCTTTTATAAGCTTGTTATTACACGTACCGGCGGTGAGTATCACACTCAGATTGGTGGATTCAGACTGGGATGCGGCAGCGGTGAATACAGTATATACACAAAGGAACATACATTAAACGCACAGTTTAGCCCTAATTTGCCTGCGGAAACCGGCGAAATACGTATTACACTTGAGGAATCGCAGGTGGTAAATCGCTATTCACTAATCTCTAACGATAACGATTGTACTCAGGACCCGTATTCATGGACGTTGTATGCTTCGGATAATAACAAAGATTGGACAGAATTACACTCCGAGGACGTAGTGAACTTTTCGAGCAGAGGACATGAATATATCGTTGATATCGACAATACCGTGCCGTATAAGTACTACAAATTAAAAATACATAAAGCTGCCTATGCTGCAACTTCGTTATTGAAGGGGGTATCACTCGGATATTATGATTGGAGGCAAGGGGATCCGGAGGTGTCTGTTGGAAACGGGGCAAGTGTCACCTGGGGATCGGTTGCCAATAAGGGCTGGACAGGTCAAAATGCACTTATGCTTGCAGGAGCTCATCTTGGCAAGGGCGAAGCATACGCTGAGGTTGTATTGTATAGTGGCCTTAATATAACCGTTGATGCGGACACCTATCTTGATTACAAGATATTCCCGGATTTTGCAAACGAATATGATTATGACTATACCTCGCAATTCGTCGCTATAGATATATTGTTTACCGATGGCACGCGACTGTCTGAACTTGATGCGTCCGATCAATATGGCTTTAAAATGTCTGCAATGGGGCAGGGAATGTCGGAGGTTTATTATACAAAAGCATGGAACGAGGTATGCAGTAATATCGGTGAGGTTGCACAGGGGAAAACAATTGATAAAATACTCGCCGTGTACGATAAAGATTATAATAATAACTCCGGAAATTCAATTTTCCGTACTTATATTGATGATGTTAGCATTTATACTGAAAAAGAGATAGTAACTGCGCTTTCTGATTATGTAAACATAACCCGAGGAACATATCCAAATACACATGTAAGCTCGCCGACAAGGGGAACCTGTACTCCGATTGTTGCTGTACCGCATGGTTTTAACCATTTTGGACCGGTGAATAATATGTATCGTCTCTATACTTATCACTTGGAGGGTGATGCAAAAAAGATGAAGCATATTTCGCTTTATCATAATCCGGTGGCGGCACTTGGTCATTATTCGGAATATAGCTTTATGATAAACAACTCCATAAATACCGCAACCGCCGATGTAAATACTATATCCTACGATAATCGCGGTGCCGAGTTTTCTCATGAAAATGAGATCAGTAAGGCGCATTATTATAGCGTCGTCTTTGACGAAAATAGCGCAGCATCTAATTGCAGGATCGAAGTTACACCAACGGAGCATGCGGCAATGCTCAGATTTACCTTTGACGAAAACAGTGCGTATCGTAATATAATTTTCGATTGCCCACGTGGAAACGGTAACATCAAATTCAATGCAGACGGATCCTTCATCGGATATACAGATATGAAACAGGAAGGTGTGTACTATGGTGATAGTGGTGCACGAAGAATGTATTTTTACGGTTATTTTGACGTGGCACCCGGATATAGCAGAAGCTTTGGAAAAAGCGGTATTATTAGCTTTGAAAATGCCGACGTTGTAAACATGAAGGTGGCTTCGTCCTTTATCAGCTACGAGCAAGCGCAAAAGAATCTGGAGCTTGAAATAGGTAAAAACGAGACGTTTGAATCGGTTGCCTGCAGAGCAAAGAAGGCCTGGGAAGAAATACTTGGAAGAGTGGAAATCGAAGGGGCAACCCGGGATCAATTGGTGACCTTTTATTCCTGCTTGTACCGTACATACCTTTTCCCTTATGCACATCATGAAAACATAGGAACGAAGGAAGAGCCTAAGTATGCATATGCAAATCCCTATAAAGGAACACAAACTAAGCCTGAGATTACCGAGGGGACCCTTTATTCGGGATACGGCGTATGGGATACGTATAGGAATACACATCAGTTATATTCGATATTGACACCTGAATTTACCGAAATTTATGCACAAGGCATTATTGATCATTACAAACAATATGGGTGGACTCCAAAGTATACGGTTCCTATGAGTGTTGTATGTATGAACGCTGGTTGTGATAGTATTCTTTCGGATCTTGCCGTTAAAGGTATTGAATTTGATTACGAAGAGGCATACAAGGCGTTGCTTAAAGAGGTAAATTGCTATAACAAAGATAATTTGGGTAGGCAGGGATCAAATTCATATCCATATACTTATTATATGAATATGAATGTTTCTTCCAATCTTGAATATGCACTTGGTGATTACTCATTAAGTAAATTCGCTCAGATGCTAGGGAAAGAGGATGAGGCAGAATACTTCTTGAACAGGAGCAAGGCTTATATTAATTCGTTTGTAACCATTGATGGTGAGGGTTGGTTTGCCAATGGATACGCGCCCAATAATAATGGGTGGGGATACACCTTCGATCCTAATAACTGGTCTTTGGGATACTGTGAGAGCAATGCTTGGCATATTTGTGCTTATGCTACACACGATATAGAGGGTATGATTACTTTATACGGAGGACAAAAAGCTTTTGAAGACAAGCTTGACAAATTGTTCACAACCAAGAGTTCCATTTGTTATGCGTTTGATTCCACTTGGGCATATATGCTTGAAGCACGCGAATGCAAGATGGGGCAATATAACCACGGAAATGAACCGGGTCATGCCTTGCCATATATGTACAACTACGCAGGTGCGCCCTATAAAACGCAGCAATATGTGCGAGAAATAATGTCGCGTATGTATTGTGGTGCAAACATGGGCGGAGGTTATGCAGGTGACGAGGACAGTGGTGAACTTAGCGCATGGTATGTATTAAGTGCGCTAGGATTCTATCCGGTGGAGCTTGCTGATAACAACTACATTATAGGCTCACCGTTGTTCAAAAAGGTTACAGTGTTGCTTGAAAACGGCAAAAAGCTGGTGGTTACAGCTGAGAACAACAGTATGGACAACGTATATATTCAAAGCATGAAGCTTAATGGCGAAAGCTACGATAAATTCCATCTTAACCACGATGATATAATAAACGGTGCTGAAATTGAATTTGTTATGGGTGATACACCGTCTGATTGGGCAACATCGGCCGATGCAAGACCTGCAACCTGCATTTCTCAGCCCGGAGAGTCGCCCGTTATATACACGGATATTTTATCGGGTAACCGCTTAAAGTATGAGAATCTTACTTTGGAAGCCAAGCTTGTAGATGATAATAATACTTCGGGCGGAGCTATATGCAAGGGTGACACCGCAAGCGTTACCGTTGAGCTTAGCGAAGCCAAAGCTGTAAGATTCGTTACAATAACAAGTGCAGTTGGCTCGGCTCCTGACGGATTTGAATTGTTTGCTTCAAATGACGGTGAGAGCTGGATCAGCATTGAAAAAAGGGAAGGACTTGTGTTTGAGTGGGATCAGTACTTAAGATCGTTCAAGGTTCACAGCCAGGACGAATATACAAGCTATAAGCTCGTGCTTACGGGTAAAACCGGATTTGAAACGGCAGAGATTGAGCTCATAGGATAAAACTAAAAACACCCCCGTTGCGGGGGTGTTTTTGTTTCACAAAAAAAGACCACCGTGCGGTGGTCTTTTTAAAGCAATTATTACAGCTTGGACTTTCTCTCCAGCTTGAGGGGATAGTCGCCAAGGTGCTTAACCTTGAAGCCGTTAGCCTTGTACTCTTCATAGTTGAAGGCATCAAGCTCATCGCAAGCGAGCTTGTGGAACTCGTAGAAGTTGGGCCACCACTCCCAGTCGGTACCGAGGTCAGCGCTGAGGTAAGCCTCTACGATGTCGATAGCCATGGAGGGAGCTACGTAGAAAGCACCCATAGCCAGAACGTTTACACCGTTACCGGTGATAGCGCGGCGAGCAGCGGGAACAGACTCAACAACGCCTGCGTGAACGCCGGGGCACTTACTTGCAGCAATGTGAATACCCATACCGGTGCCGCAGAACAGAAGAGCACGATCGAATTCCTTCTCGGTGATGGCTGCACCAACACGGAGACCAATGCGGTGGAACATAAGATCGGTATCTTCAACGGTGGGATCAGTTACACCGTAATCGGTTACTTCCCAGCCCTGCTCCTTAAGATGAGCAACTACTGCTTCTTTGAGGGGATAGCCTGCAAAGTCAGCACCTACGACAATCTGTTTGTTTTTAATAGATTTCATGATTTTTACTTCCTTTCGGTATTTTTTGTTGATATTAGATTATCACATTTTAAGCGGTTTGTAAATAGTAATTTTAATAAAGTTTGAAAAAATTTTTATTTTTTCAGTATGGACATCTGCATAGCTTAATCGGCTTGGATCTTTATATATTATAATTGTCTATATGCTACCTATCTGCTTTATTTATTCTCTGTCTCCATAAGATTGCATATGCGTGCAAAATTCTCGAGAGACAGTCTTTCTCCGCGTATTTCGGGATCTAAGCCCGCCTTTTGCATCAGATCTACACACGCTTGTCTGTCGAGGGAAAAAACGCTTTTAAGGTTGTTTACATAGGTTTTTCGGCGGTTGTTGAAGGCGGCATGGAATAGATCGAAGAAAAGCTTCTCGTTCTTAACCTGTACGGGAGGTGCCTCCCTCCTTGTCAGGGTTATTACACGACTTTCCACCTTTGGTGGCGGAAAAAAGCAGGCAGGCGGAAGCTTGGTCTGCAGCTTGGTCGTGCAATAATATTGTACTGCACAGGTAAGAGAGCCGTATTCCGGAGTTCCCGGCGTGGCCGCCATGCGCTCGGCAACCTCGCGCTGAACAAGTATCGTAAGGCTTTTAAAGGGTAAGCCGCTTTCCAGTACCCGCATTATGATGGGTGTGGTTATGTAGTAAGGCAAATTTGCAACAAGCTTAAATCCGGGACAAAGCTGTTCCTCATACAGCTTATTTATGTCAAGCTTTAAAAAATCGTTGTTTATAACAGTGACTCCAAAACCGTCCAGTGTTTCCTCAAGCACGGGGAGAAGGGTGCGGTCGATCTCTATGGAAATGACCTTTTTTGCGCGCTTTGCCATGACGCGGGTGAGGGTTCCTGCACCGGGGCCGATCTCTAAAACCGTATCCTCACCGTTGATGTCTGCATCGTTGGCGATCATATTAAGTATGCGCTCTTGGGAAAGGAAGTTCTGACCAAGACTTTTTGAAAATCCGAAGCCGTGGCGGGAGAGAACCTCCTTAAGCTTAGCACCGTCCAGTTTGTCTATCATGTGTCCTCCGTAAAAGATTAATATCATCAGTGTATTTATTTTATACCATATTTCCAAATTTGTCAGCATAATAGTCAACTTTGTGAATATAATTTGTGTTTTATGCTCCTTGCGTCTTATGTAATACCTTATTATATGCTTGCAATAGGGAAAAGTGAGAATAACAGCGAAGTGAATAACAACCCCGAGATCATGGATATCAGACTTATCCACAAGGCTTTCGGACTGTTTTTTATACCTGATGGAGAGAGGTATACAGCGATGGTATAAAATATTGTTTCTGTGGAACCCATAACGGTGGAGGCAAACAGACCCTGCGGAGAATCTACGCCGTAGCTTGCGAAAATATTATTAAGCTCCGCAAGTGCACCTGAGCCCGAAAGAGGGCGTAGTGTTAAAAATACGCCAAGTCCCTTGGGTATGCCTAAGCTTGCCAGGGCTGTGTCGATAAGACTGCCGAGCTCCTTGGCAATGCCGCTTGAGTTAAACAGCTTTATGGCAAATATTATCGCAACCATATACGGAATTATGCTTTTTACGTTTTCTATACCGTCTGCAGCTCCGTCAATAAAAACCGAATACGGGTTTTGCTTTTTAGCAATACAGCTAAATACGGAAAGCAAAATAAAAACGGGAATGACGCAGGATGTAACGGTGGTTATTATGCTCATTTAAAAACCAACCCCAATACTACCGCGATAACGGTGGATATAAGAGACGATACTATTACGTATGGGATTATGACCGCGGCATCGCTGCTGCCCGCTGCGGCTCTCAGAGTGAGGATCGTGGTGGGAATTAGGGTAAGAGCGGAATTATTGATGATCAGAAGCATCGACATCTCGCCGGTGGCTTTGCCCGGTGTCGGATTGCTTTTGTTAAGTAACTTTACAGCTCTTTGGCCCGCCGGAGTAGCGGCGTTACCCATTCCAAGTATATTTGCTGTTATATTCATTGTTATAGCTTCCAGAGCATCCTTGTCGGTAACCCTTTTAAATAATAGCCGTATTATGGGGCGGAGAAGTCGGGATAAAGCCGTCAAAACGCCGCCGCGTTTTGCACATTCCATTGTGCCCGACCATATAGCAAATATGCCGGTGAGGCCTATGCACAGTTCAACAGATGCAGTTGCGCCGTCCGATATACCTTGTAATATGCTTTGCGGATTAAGAGTCGCCAGGGCATAAATTACAGAGATAAGCACAAGTATAAACCATAAAACAGCCATAATTGCCTCACAAATTTGGATAAAATCAATATTAAAAGTAATTATTGTCGATTTTTGTAAAATAACTATTGACTTTTTTTGTCGATTTTTGTAAAATAAAAGTAGTTTGATTGATATTAGTAAATGGAAGCGAGGTATTTCTATGAAATCTACCGGTATGACAAGACCTGTGGACACGCTTGGACGTGTTGTTTTGCCCAAGGAGATCAGAACCAACTTCGGACTCGAGGTTAATGATCCCATGGAAATCTATGTGGACGGTGATGCTATTATTCTTAAAAAATATCATCCCGCATGCCTTTTCTGTGACGAATCTACCGATGTTATTACCTTTAACGGAAAAATGATCTGTCGCAGCTGCTTGGCAAAGATCCAGGATGAGGCAAATAAATAACCCTAAATATTCCTTGCCTTAACACGACCGAGAAGTTTCATTTATAAAAAAAACAGACGTAAATGTTTAAATAACGCTTAGTGTAGTTTTTTTAATAAGTCCTTAACGGACTTATTTTTTTTGTCAAAAAAGAAAACCCCCTTTATAGGGGGTTGATGTATCGAAGAATAGATCATCTTGAAATAATATCGGTAAGCTCTATGCCTTTGTTATTTTCCAACGCCCAACGGATAGACCATTCGTTTTCAAAGAGAATAACGGGGCGGTCCTTGCTGTCGCGCGCAAGACGGCATGAGGAAGAAAGCTTGATCTTTTTGGGGTCGAGGTCTTCATTTAAGATCCAACGAACGTAGCGGAAAGCGAGGTTGTTTACGCTTAACTCTACATTGTATTCATTGCGAAGGCGGTGAGATAAAACCTCAAGCTGCAGCTGGCCTACGACTCCTACGATAACCTCCTCAATGCCAATATTGTTTTCCTTGAATATTTGGATGGCGCCTTCTTGAGCAAGCTGTGTAATACCCTTGATAAACTGCTTACGCTTCATGGTATCCGATGTGTGTACCCTGGCAAAGATCTCGGGGGCAAACATGGGGATTCCGTCAAAGCGTATCTGCTTTCCGGTGCATACGGTATCTCCGATGCCGAAAATTCCCGGATCGAACAAGCCTATAATATCTCCGGGATAAGCCTCTTCGATGACCTCACGATCCTGGGCCATAAATTGCTGTGGCTGTGCAAGCTTTATATCCTTGCCGGCGTTTACGTGATGCACGGTCATTCCCTTTATGAATTTACCCGAGCATATGCGCATAAAGGCTATGCGGTCGCGGTGAGCGGGGTTCATATTTGCTTGGATCTTAAAGATGAATCCGCTGAAATCCTCGGATTGGGGCGAGATCAGATCGTCTTGTGCCATTCTCGCAGAGGGGGGAGCCGTAAATGATAAGAATTTTTCAAGAAATGCCTCTACGCCGAAGTTGTTCATTGCACTTCCGAAGAACACGGGAGTAAGCTTTCCCTTGGATACCAGATCCATATCAAGATTATCTCCCGCAACGTCCAAAAGTTCTATTTCTTCCTTTAATCTATCGTGATAATATTTGCCAAGCAAGGAAGCAAAGGCTTCGTCGTCCACGCTGCCCGTCACGCCGTCAACCTTGCTTTGACCGTGGTTTCCGCCGCTGAAGAGCTCGATGGTACAGCTTTGACGGTCGTAAATACCTTGAAAGTCGCCGTCTGTACCGATGGGCCAGTTGATAGGGCAGGAGCGGATGCCAAGCACGTTCTCAAGCTCCTCCATAAGCTCAAACGGGTGTTTGCCTGCTCGGTCCATCTTATTGATAAAGGTAAATATCGGAATATTTCTGGCTGAGCATACCTTGAAAAGCTTTATAGTTTGTTGCTCAACGCCCTTTGCGGCATCAATGAGCATGACCGCACTATCGGCCGCCATCAAGGTCCTGTACGTATCCTCGGAGAAATCCTGGTGTCCGGGGGTATCCAAAATATTTATGCGGAAGCCGTTATAGTCAAACGCCATTACCGAGCTTGTTACGGATATGCCCCTTTGCTTTTCGATCTCCATCCAGTCGCTTGTTGCGTGCTTTTCTGCCTTTCTTGCCTTGACCGAGCCCGCCATTCTTATTGCTCCGCCGTAAAGAAGAAGCTTTTCGGTCAAGGTGGTCTTACCTGCGTCGGGGTGCGATATAATTGCAAAGGTGCGACGTTTATTTATTTCATTTAAAAATTCCGACATGCTTAATATCCTTTCATGTTAGGTGTGTCACCGTGCTATTTTATGTAAAAACAGGTATTTTGTCAAGTGGGCTATTGTAAAATGTATTTATCCTTGTTAGCTAAAAAGTGCTCTTTGTATTCCTGCCATTGCGATTGAGTATCAACTATGGTGCGTATTTCGCCAAGATATTCTGCTACCATATCGGCAGACGCGTCGAGGTTTTCGCGCGATATGAACGATATTTTTGGACTGGAGGTAAAGCTTACGGCGATATTTGCCAGAATATCCTCCAGAATGGTTACGTCAAGCACGTTGTCGGTGTTGCATCTTGACGTAAGCTCCTTGCGGATATAGCTGATAAAAAATTCAAGATCTCCCGTATTGTTGTTGGGCTCCATGATAAACAGAATTCGGAAAAACAGATTCCATTCAAAATCCACGTTCATAATATTCTTCAGAGTTTTTCCGAACTCTCTGCTGAAGGAATCACCCAAGCGTAAGGGACGCTCAAGCAGCAGACTGCTTTGCATATCAAGCCTTGTATTCTTGATTCGCATCAGCAGCAGCACCAACACATCCATGCTTCCGGTCTTTATGGCATCGGCGCCGGTCACGCCGTTATTAAAAACAAAATCCGCCAATATCTCGCAGGGCTTTTTAAAGTTGATGGTAAAGCCGAGTTCTTCATTCATTTTATTGTACAGCATATCGTTGATGGCCTTGGCAAGGATCTGCTTTGTGGAATCAGCCTGAATGTAATTATCTCCGCTGTCGTGCTTTTGCATCTGCTCGTAGATAAGCATGAGCTGTTGGTCGATGGAAACCAGATTATTATTGATTGATAGCATCAGGTTATGAAAGAAATCATCTATTAAACGGTAGCTGTTATTTTTATATACTATTTTGTGTTCGATCTCAGCCCAGAATACCTTAACCAGAGATTTGATCTGTAGCTCAAACCTGAAATCAATATTATTGCAATGCATATATCCGTCTATTCGGTAGATATCAATTCCGTTTTTTTGCTTTTGCGGTTGGGGAGATAACAGATCAAGTCCTATGTTGGGGGCAATGGGAGAGTAGAAATAGCCGCCTCTTTGCTGCGAGAAGACCTTAAGTAGCTTGTTGAGCACCAATGGCTCATCCTTTATAAAACGGCATTCGATACGTATACCGACAACGTCTGACAGGTGCTCCATAACTGCACAGCCACTGTTATATTTGCTGTAGAGCTTTTTTCGTATTATCTTCTCCTTAAGACTGGTGGCTTCCTTTATTCGGGTAACTATGTTTATAACGTTATCATCGTTGTTGAATATACCGTTAAATAATGACCGCAATTCCAAAGCGGCGTCGGCGTATGTTTCGTTGTTATCGTTAAGTATAAACAGCGCCTCATCGATAATATTAAATACTTCTAAGCGCATACAGAGATATCCTTTCTGTTTTTATTCCGCATTTTGGTTGCGGTTTAAAGCGTTTTGTCGGTGTGTAACGACAAAAGCGTGGACTAAAGAGTATCATCAAGCCAATCGGGACGCATATATATATTTATTGGCAGACGCTCTGTTGTGATGCTTTCCGGCAAGTGACTCAGTATTTCGGGTTTTCCGCTTATATACTTAAGTGGAATGGAATATTTATCTGATAGCTTTTCAATTATTTTGTGACCGAATATCAGATCATCTACTGTGGTGTTGCGTGCCATATTGGTGTTGTTTATCAGGAAATCAACCTTGAGTCGTGCTTTGAGCTGAATATCCTCAAGCATGACCGAAAGCTCGTCGGTGCCCTTGGAGAAGGGGCGTCTTGCGTTTATGACCATATATGTTACGTAATCATCCGCATCAAGAAAATGCTTGTAGCGGCCAAGCGCGGTGGCTCCGGTCGCATCGCCACCGACATCTATTATAACCCTTTGATCCTTATCTGCAAATATGCTTTGTATGCTTGCGGGCAGAGAGGGAATATCCACTGCGGTATTTGCGAAGGTAGGGCATAAGACCCTTACGCCGTGCTTATTTAAAAGCTCGGTCTGCTCGCTTGAGCGAAAATACGGATTTACGATATCGAGATCCACCAAGGTTGTTTTTTTATTTTCCTTAGCATATTTGATTGCGGTGTTTAATGATATTTCGGTTTTGCCGCTTCCGTAATTACCGCAAAATATGGTTATTCTGTGCATGATAAGCTCCTTAAGAATGTTTATTTTTGCTATTCGTATCTATTATAGCAAAAAATCTCCGACTTTTCTATAATATTTAATAAAATTATGTGAATAATAAATAAATTTTTATATTTTTTTAATAAAAGGGTTTAAATTTATTTAGAAATGTGATAAAATAAACTATATTGAGTTATCGGGGGTGATTTCGTGGGTGAATTTTTCGAAAATGTATGGCAGTCCATTACATTGTTATTCACGACCCAAATAGGAATAGGCGATATTTTTGATATCATTATTGTATCCGTTATTTTGTATATGATATTAAGAGTCACTCAACGCACAAAGGCACAGCAGGTCCTTAAGGGCTTGGGAATGCTTCTTGTGCTTGCGGTTATTTCGTCATGGCTTAACCTTTCGGTGATCAACTGGATTTTTTCCACAATTCTTCAATGGATGCTTCTTATTGTGGTCATTATATTCCAGCCTGAGCTCAGACAACTGCTTGAGCAATTGGGCAGGGGCGGAATGTGGATGAAAAAGGATCGCAAGAATCAAAATAATAATAAGGAACAGGATGACAAGATCATTCAGGAGATCATAAAGACTGCGCAGAATCTTTCAAGAAGAAAGGTGGGCGCCCTGATAGTGATCCAACAAAACAGCTCGCTTTCCGATATTACCGATTCGGGTACCAGAATAGATTCCGAGATCAGCAGCATGCTGCTTGAAAACATCTTTGAGCCCAATACTCCTCTGCACGATGGTGCGGTCGTATTGACCGATAAAAGAATTAAGGCGGCGGGATGCTTCTTACCTCTTTCGGAAAACACCCTTATAGATAAAAAGCTTGGAACCAGACACCGCGCTGCTCTTGGCGTTTCCGAAAGGACTGATGCCATAGCGTTGGTGATCAGCGAGGAGACCGGTGTTATTTCTTACACAAAGGGCGGAAATATATATCGCTATATCGATTCAAGATCCTTGCGCGAGCTACTGGAAGCGGCGTTCTATACCGGCAAGGAAGACGGCAATTGGTTTATAAGACTTGAGAATCAGATCCGTTCGTTCTTGCGTTCGGATAAGGATCGCAATGATGGTAATTAGATCTTCCGATAAAGAATTGAAAGGGGGATGTTGGCATGTCGGAAATGAATTCAAATGTAAATATACAAAGAACAAGAACCGTCAAGGAAGTGGTGACGCATAATTTTGGATTAAAGCTGCTTTCTGTAATATTTGCGATTTTGCTTTGGTTTTACGTTGTAAATGAAACCAACCCTATAAAGGTGAGGCATTATGATAATATAACCATAAGTATTGTGGGGAAGGAGGAGCTTACTGCTCAGAAGCTTATACCGCTTGAGTCATTAAGGTCTATTCTTCCGCAGGCTAAGGTGTCGTTAAACGTTCCTCACAGTGAAATATCCACTATCTCTGCAGCAAATATAGAGGTTACCCTTGATCTTAGCGGAATCAGTGCTCCGGGTAAATATCAGGTGCCGCTTAAGGTCAAGTCGGGAAACGCGGACGTCACCGTAGCATCCTTCAGTCCTACTTCGATAGAGGTGGTAATAGACGAGCTTGCATCTGCGGTGGTCCCGGTGAGACTCTCTACGATCGGGAAGCTGCCCGACGATCTTTATAAAGGAGTTGCACAAACGGACCCTGAGACCTTGCAGATAAGCGGTCCGGAAAGCTATATATCGTGTATAACCAGAGCACAGATAGAGGTGGATCTGTCCACCATGTCTGACGGATACAGCGCTTCAATGCAATATGTATTTCTTGATAAGGACGGCAACCCCGTAAGCGGAGAAAACATTGATGCAAACAGAGAAGTAGTGCTTGTTGACATGGGTATACTCAGCAAGAAAACAGTTCCGCTTGAGTTTATGAGCTGCTTAAAGAACGTAGATAAGATGGCGGAGGGGTACTCTGTTGCCGAGGTAAGCTCCTCGCTTGAGAGTGTGACCATTATAGGCGACGGCGCTACGCTTGAGAATATAAACAGGATCTTTATAGAGGATGTTGATATGACCGGAATAGGCCCGGAAACAACAAGCATGGATGCCGTTATGATAGTGCCGGAGGGGGTACAGCTTCTTGATGCGAAGCAACCGGTTCTCAGCTTTGATATTGCGGAGAAGCAAATAAGCAAGGAGCTGCTTGTTGATATTAAATATGTCTGCAACCCCGAATATACTGTCGTATCAGATGTTTTGCAGGCAAAGGTTACCGTAAACGGCGGATATTTCTCAGTGGCAAATATGGAGCCTGAGGATATATCGGTCAAGGCCGATACGACCGCACTTGAGGCGGGACTAAGCACCGTTAAATTAAATATTACTCTTAAGGACGTTGACCCTCTGCTTACGGTAACTGCCGAGCCCGATTCCGTGCAAGTAACGTTGTTACTTCAGGAGGCAGGGGATACATAAAGCAGTGCAAAATGCGCGTTTTGTGTGTTTATTTTAAACTGTATAAGGTTAAAAGAAATATTAATACGAAAAGAACCTTTAGTAGCGTTGATTCAGCCATGCCGCCTGTAGCAATTTCGAGGTTGCTGCGGGCGGCATTTTATACATTTCGGATCTCAACCAATGCTTTGCCGCTTCGCGGATAATTCTCCGTTTTAGAGAAATAATAAAAAATCGCTCTATTGATTCTACCGTTGGTTTCGTTTATAATATACTCACAAGTTCCGGAGCTTGAATTTTTTTGAGAGGTTGAAAATATGTACGAATGTAAGATTGCAGAAAAATTGGCGGCCCTTCGCATATCAAACGGAGTAACGCAAGAGGATGTAGCTCAAAGCTTGTCCGTATCAAATAAGACCATATCAAAATGGGAGAACGGTTGTACACAAATCAAGGCGTAGCCTTGTATATCATCAATTCCGAAGGAATTGCATATCATCAACACAAAGTGTTGTATATCATCAAGCCGTAGGTAGATACACGCTGACGCGTGATGAGATACACGGCGTTGCCGTGATGATATCCAGCCCCGCAGGGGCTGATGATATGCCAAACCTGCGGCTTGGATAAATAAAAAGAGAACTTTTGGTAGACAAAAGTTCTCTTTTTGTTGGTGGAGATAAGCGGATTCGAACCGCTGGCCTGTTACATGCGAAGCAACCGCTCTACCAACTGAGCTATACCCCCTGGACAAATGTATTTTATCACGATGGATAAAAGGTGTCAAGAATTAATTATATTTATTGAGCTAAAAAATAAAAATAGTGCTTGCAAAAAAATAAAGTATATGCTACAATAATTTGCCGATATTCCTTGCTCTTTTTTAGAGCCATAGACCATAAGGAGGTGAATGTAATGAATAAATATGAAGCAATGTATATCATTAAGCCTACCGTTGAGGCTGAGGCAAGAACTGCTGTAATCGAGAAGTTCTCTCAGATCATCAGTGCAAACGGCGGTAATGTTGAGACCGTTGAGGAGCTTGGCATGAGAAAGCTTGCATATGAAATCAACTACATCGGAGAAGGTTTCTACGTTTTAGTTAATTTCACTGCCGATGCTGCTCTGCCCGCAGAGCTGGAAAGAAATTTCCGCATCAACGAGAACATCATGCGTTATATTGTCATTAAGAAGGAAGCATAAGCCGAAAGGAAGTATTTAATTATGAATAGGGTCATTTTAGTTGGTAATCTTACACGCGATCCGGAGCTGAGAGCAACTGCGAGCGGTATATCGGTATGCACTTTTACCATTGCGGTAAACAAGCGCATTAGCCGCGAGGCTCAGGCACAGGGCGCAAGAGATGCTGAATTTATTAACATTGTTGTTTGGCGCGGACAGGCTGACAACTGCGCAAAATATCTTGCTAAAGGTAGAAAAGTAGGTATTGTCGGTTCGTTGCAGACAAGAAGTTATGATGCACAAGACGGTAGTAAGCGTTATATTACCGAAGTTGTTGCGGATGATGTGGAATTCCTTTCACCCGCAGGTGAATCCCGTTCAAATGTAATGCCGCCCGAGGCACACCCTGCAAACAGCTTTGACATTCCGTCGGGCTATACCGAGGGTGTACAACCTGTTGACAATGAAGAACTGCCCTTTTAATTTGTAACGAAGGAGGATAATGATAATGTCTGAAAAGGAATTTACCAAAAAGCCCAGAATGAACCGTAAGCCCCGTAGAAAGGTTTGCCAGTTCTGCGCAGATAAGGTTGAAGCCATTGATTATAAGGATGCCGCAAAGCTTCGTCGCTTTGTATCCGAGCGTGGTAAGATCATGCCCCGTCGCATGACCGGTACCTGCGCTAAGCATCAGCGCGAGCTTGCTATTGCTATTAAGCGTGCAAGAGTTATGGCTCTTCTGCCTTACAGCGCTGACTAAGCATTTATATAATATTTAAAAGCGTGCAGATGCACGCTTTTTTACTGCAAAAAAGAGCGTTTTTGGCGCTCTTTTTACAATATATCATAATTTATTTATTAGCTTTATCGCAGTCATTGACCTTTACGACCAAGGAATACCCGCCTGCACCGTATTTAAGACAACGGTTAATGCGACTTATAGTGGCTGTACTGACTCCCGTTTGTTGGGCTATTTCGGCATAGGTCACGTTATCTGCAAGCATGTAGGCTACGTCTAAACGTTGTGCCATAGCCTGGAGCTCGCTGATTGAGCATAGATCTTCAAAAAAACGGTAGCATTGCTCGCGGTCTTTCAGTTTTAAGATTGCATCAAAAAGTGCATCAATGCTTTCGGATTCGAGCTTAGAACGATAATTCATGTAAATCAACTCCTTACTTTATTATTTTAACACATTATTGGGTAAAATCAAGTATTTTTTTCTAAGGTGTGTCAAAAAACGTAGAATTATTATTTTCATGTCTATTTTCATTTGAAAATATGATATAAAAAGATGACAAATAAGATTGATTGTAGTATAATTCATATAAACAAATTGAAAAGGAGATTCAATATGAAAAAAATTCTAGTCATGCTGGTAGTGGGACTGATGCTGGTGCTTGCACTGGTCGGATGCACTGACCCTACTGCCACAAACGTACCGTCGAACACTCCCGGTGGCTCGACAGAGGCTCCTACTACGGAAGCTCCGAGCGCCACTCCCACAACACCCGCAGAAGAGGTCATTGCTACACTTCCTCCTGCAACTCAGAAGCCCGAGGCTCCCGGAGTAGATGAAAATCTTACATACAAGTTTGATCTTGATGAGATGACCATGCCTATCTGGCAGAGCAATACCATCTATAATGAGTGCATTACCTTCCATAAGGATGAAGCGGGCAATATTACAGCTAAGCTTCTCTTTAAGCCCATTCAGGTTATTTCCGTAAGGGATAACTCTTTGAAGATCGAGCTTAAGGAGGGTGTTCATTACAAGTTTGATGAAAAAGATCCTCAAACACTTATCTGGCTTGAGGGAGACGATAACTTCGTTATTCCTTATTGGAATCCCGGCGATCTTTCCAGCCCTCACCAGGATAACTGCGGTACCTCCGGTATGGGTGGTGCTATAGGTAATATCATGTATTGTGTAGGTGAGTGGCTCTATTCCAAGCAGCTTGCAATTACTTATACTTACGATCTTAACGATAACACCATGCCTCACGCGGAATATGCAGGTGCATATTTGCCTAAGACCATTGCTAAGCTTCAGAATAAGGAAAAACTCTCTATTTGCATTTACGGCGACTCTATTTTCACCGGCTGTGATTCCTCCAGCACATACGGAAGAGAGCCCAAGATCCCCACGTTCTTTAAGCTTCTTCAGACTAAGCTTGCCGATCTGTACGACCATGAAGAAATTAAGCTCTCTAACCCCTCCGTTGGCGGTTGGCAGGCTGATGACGGTATCGAAAACGTTGGTACCAAGGTAGCAAGAAGAAAGCCTGATCTTGTAATTCTTGGCTTTGGTATGAATGATTCCGATAAGAGCGGAACCTTGGAGGCTAAAAAGATCCAGCAGATCATGGATGCAATCCTCAAGGAGAATCCCGATTGCGAGTTTATCGTTGTTTCTACCTTCCAGCCTACTCCTGCCTGGACAGGAAATATTGGCTCTCATGCTGCCGGCTTCAAGACTCTTGAGAAGGTTGGCGTAGCCACAATGGATATGTTTGAGCTTCACCAGTATATTCTGGCTAGAAAATACTATCAGGATACTACCGGTAACAACATTAACCATCCCAACGATTATCTTGCAAGAATCTATGCTATGCAGCTTCTTACCATGCTGTATGATTATAACGCTCAGTAATATATAATTGCAGAATAATTTTGTGGCTTGATCCTTATAAAGAGGTTTATGAACCTATCCGCAAATTAATGGATTTCTATGCTCTCCCTATGTGCAGTAGGGAGAGTTTTTTATTATTGCGCTACGTGCTTGTGAGGGGCGCGCCCGGGGTAATTACACGGATGCCATATGCGTCTGCTGTGTATTTTTTAACCTTATTAATAATACGCGCAGGGTAGTATGAGTGCTGTTTTGGACATCTGAGTTTAGGTGGTCATTGATACCAAGCTGACTTTTATGATTTTTTGTGTGAAATTTTTCAAATAACTCTGGACTTACAGAATGTAAAATGATAAAATATTTAAGAATTACAGTAATATTAGGAGATGTATTATGCCTTGCTTTTGCATAGATCTTGATGGTACGCTTTATAAGGGATCACAGCCGATCAAGCATGCTACAGAATTTCTTGATACACTCAGAACGAGAAATATAAAGCATATCGCCTTGACCAATTGCCCCGAGCGCAGTGCTAAAGGAGTCAGTGATAGATTGAAGGCGATGGGTATCACCGTTGCACCTGAAAACGTGCTCTCTGCGGGGATGACTGCTGCGTCTATGCTAAAGGATAAGGGTATTAATGCCGTCTACGTTCTTGGTAGTGATGCGCTTAAGCGGGAGTGTACGTCAAGGGGAATTGAAGTGCGGGACCATGACGTTCAAGCTGTGTTAGTAGGATATTATACGGATTTTTGTTACGACCATTTAAAAACTGCTTGCATGCTTGCCCTCGAGGGTGCGGAGCTTTTCTGCACAAATCCCGACAATACAATTCCGCAAGGCAATACCTTTATTCCGCATAGTGGTGCAATAGCGGCGGCATTGGAGTGTGCTACGGGGAAACGATGCGTTTATATCGGGAAACCGGGGACCCATATGTTGAAGGATGCAATTGAAATCATGTCATGTAATAAGGAGGATATTTACATGGTAGGAGATAGGCTTGATACCGATATCATGTTTGGTATAAATTGCGGTGTAAAGACTTGTCTTGTCCTTACGGGAACCACCACCCGTCAGATGGTGGATAACAGTGACATAAAGCCCGATTATATCTTTGAAGATCTTGCGGAGCTTTCAAGAACACTGCTTTGATATGATGACGGTTAGTGTTTGAAAATAATACGGCGAATGCCGATGTATAAGGAGATAAATATGTTTACTAAATATCTGAACATGCTACCCGATATTCAACGTCTGCCTGAGTTTGACAATCCGAATTATCCGGGATGCGAGGCGATACTTTTTGACGGAGTACCTAGCGGAGGTAAGCAAACTAAGTTTTTTGCATATGTTGGCTTTCCGGAGGATGCCAGCGCCGAAAATAAGGTGCCTGCGATGGTGCTTCAGCATGGTGGTGGTGGCTTTGCTTTTCCTGAATGGGTGCGCCAATGGACGAGCCGCGGTTATGCAGCCATAGCGATTTCAAATACGGGATATATTCCAAAGGAAAGGGGAAATCCTAATTTTTACGATCTGAACTGTTGGACACGCGAGACCGGTGAGGACTGGATATTGACTCCGGATAATAACACTACCGATATGGCAGTAGGAGAGCCCGATACGCAATGGCTATTTCACGCTATATTAAGCGGAATTCTGGCAAGAAATATCATGCTTGCGGATGAACGTGTTGACGGCCATGTTGGACTTACCGGCATTTCGTGGGGAGGAGTAATAACCTCTCTGACCATGGGATTCCAGCCTGATTTTGATTTTTTCATTCCGATATACGGTTGTGCATATCTGGGAGAGAGTGAAACATGGATGAAGAGATATTTTACCAAGCAGACCTGCACTCTTTGGGATGCTACAAAGCGTCTTGACAACGTTAAGGCGCCGATACTGTGGCTTAATTGGGCAGAGGACACTGCGTTTGATATCCGTACTAACAGTAAAAGCTATATGCATACAAAGGAGCATGCGATAATGGCCATGAGATATAATATGGGACATTCGCATGATCTTGGTTGGCTTCCGCCGGAGAGCTATCGTTTTGCAGATAATGTGCTTGGCAGAGGAGAGGGACTGACGAGGATACTTGACGCAGATATCAGCAACGGAAGTATTCGTCTTAAGCTGGAAATCCCTTCCGATGCAAGGTCTGTTAAGGCGGAGCTGCATTACATTACCGAGCCGCTTACATATTACAGCGCCGATGATAGCGTTAATTCTACCGTGCTTAAGACCCCATTTAAGCATAGCAAGGCGAGTGTTGAAGGGGATAACGTTTTTGCCGTTATTCCTGATGAGGCGGTGGAATTCTACGTTGAGGTGCTTACGGATTTTGGCCAAGGGGATTGCTCGACAAGTACCCCTCTTTTGCAAAAATAACAACAAAAAACGCAGTTTTTGCTTGCAAAAACTGCGTTTTTATTTATAAATAGATCAAGCGTTAAACATAAAGTATGAGCAAATGTAAAGTATCAACAAAAATCCAAAGTTAAACGCGCTGAATAAAAGTATATATTTTTTAATATTTTTATGATCTTGCTTATTATATTCTCTAAAGGTAATGAGGCTTGCCAATGAGGAGATAATGGTTCCTACTCCTCCTATGTTGACTCCCACAAGAAGTTGGTGTACGTCTACGTTGAAGCGCGATAAAAGCACTGCAGTGGGCACATTGCTTATCGCTTGACAGCTTAACGTTGAAAACAGTAATGTATTTTGCCCCGCCAATGATTCGACAAGCTCTCTGACTGTGGGAATTCGTGACATGTTTCCCGAGAAGACAAAAAATGCACAAAAGGTAAGCAACAACGGATAATCCACCTCAAGCAATGCTTTACGGTCCATTAGCATAAGTACGGCCAGGACCACTATCAGTGCTGACCAATAGGGAATAATTCGAAATACTGCTACGATACATATTGCAAATAAGGCAAGATACGTCGCTGTTTTTGTTTTGCTGGTTCCGTAATCCTGCGGGCATTGCAGGGTCAGCGGCAACTTTTTTACAAATAAACAGCAGGTTACAATAAGTACGAAGCTGACTCCAAAAGGCAAAGACATGGTTTTGAAAAAATCGGCATCACTTATACCAAAGTGAGAATAAAGATAAAGGTTTTGCGGATTTCCAAATGGGGTCAGCATACCTCCTAGGTTTGCCGCAAGGGTCTGCATCGTAAAGGTGAATGCCATGTATCTTCTGTTTCCGGTCTTATCAAGCGTATAAAACCCCAAGGGTAGAAAGGTCAGCAATGCCATATCGTTTGCGATTATCATTGAGCCGATATAGGTGATGAATACCAAGGCAAGTATGGCACTTCTGAGATTGTGAAATATTGATATTATTTTTTGTGCCAAGGTGCGAAAAAAGGCGATGTTTTTTAGTGCAGAGATTACTGCCAGGGTGCAAAAAAGACACGATAGAGTGGACAGATCAAAGTATGCCAGGTATTCAGCATCCGGAGGTATAAAAAAGCAGGTTACCGTTGCGGCAATAAAAGCAATAATGACAACGGGATTGGATTTGATCAGATTTATAAGCTTATTCATATATAATCGCCTTTTTCTGTAATGATACTGATTTTTGATCTTATTGATTATGTGACTGCTTTGATAAAAAGTCAAGCGGAAATTGTTCAATTTTATTGCAAAATTGACAAAATACTATATAATATATTTATTATATAGCGTCGTTGCAATCTAATGATAAGCAGAAGGGGTAGTTATGCAAATAAAACTTCCGTATGGAAAAGGCCATATTGTTGCCAACATTGATGAGAATAGATTGAATGCAATAATAACCAATAAAATAGAAATACAACCTGAAAAGGGAGCGGCAGAGGTGGAGCGCTCAATGAATGAGTCGATAGGCTCAAGGCCGTTACATGAGCTTGCGGAGGGGAAGAAAAATGTGGTTATAATTGCAAGCGATCATACCCGTCCGGTTCCGAGTAAGATAATTATGCCGTTAATGCTATCTGAAATAAGACGCGGGAATCCCGATGCCGATATCACTATATTAATTGCAACCGGATGCCACAGAGGAACGACACGGTCGGAGCTTGTGGAAAAATTTGGGGAAGAGATAGTAAATAGCGAAAGGATCGTGATACACGACTGTCAGGATGATGATATGCTTGTTGACATAGGTACCCTTCCGTCGGGAGGGAGACTCATCATCAATAAGCTTGCCGTGCAAGCTGATCTGTTGGTTGCCGAGGGTTTTATAGAGCCGCATTTTTTTGCAGGATTTTCGGGTGGAAGAAAAAGTGTTCTACCAGGCATTGCATCAAGAAAAACCGTGCATTATAATCATTGTGCAGAGTTTATAGCAAGCGAAAAAGCTCGATGCGGAATTCTTGAGGGCAATCCCATACATAACGATATGCTTTATGCGGCCAAGAAAGCGGGACTTGCGTATATAGTAAACGTGGTCATCAACAGTAGAAAGGAGATAATTGCGTCCTTTGCGGGAGACGTTGAGCAGGCTCATCTTGCGGGATGCGGCTATCTTGAGGAGCTTGCAAAAAGTGAGCCTTCTTATGCGGATATTGTAATAAGCACCAACAACGGATACCCTCTTGATCAAAATATATATCAAGCGGTAAAGGGTATGACAGCCGCTGAGGCCACCGCAAATGCGGGGGCGGTCATAATTATGGTTGCAAAATGCGAGGACGGTCACGGTGGAGAAGGCTTTTTAAATACTTTTGATAACTGTTTGTCCGTTGATGAAATATATGACGCCATTTCCAAAGTGAAGGCTGAGGATACCGCTGTTGACCAGTGGCAATCTCAGGTTTTTGCCCGCGTACTTAAAAAGCATAAGGTCATACTTGTTTCTGATTGCGACGAGGATACCGTTAAAAAGCTAAGGATGATACCTGCATGTGACATTGAGCATGCTTTGGAAATAGCAACGTCAATTAAGGGCAGTGATGCCAAAATAACCGTGATCCCGGAGGGGATAAGCAGTATAATCGTTTAGGAGGATGGAGGCTTTTGAAAAAGAGAAAAATAATTGTCTTCGGCTTGGTGCTTGTAATGCTGATGTGCTTTTGTGCGTGTGATGTTAATGTCGCAGTAACTCCGCACGGTACAACGAGCTCAACGCCCGATGTAACGCCTACAACAGAACCTACTGCTACTCCGGAGCCTCTGCAAGAGATAACCAAAGCAGTAAACGAGATAGAGCTTTACGTTGGGGATAAATATCCGCTGGATGGCCTTTTTAAGGCATCGTTTGGCGGTATGGATATTAGTGCGGATTGCGATGCGTTTAAGATCGAAAACGGCGCTATTGAGGCTATTTTGCCCGGAAACGGAAACATTGTGGCGGTGGGAGAGCAAAATCCAAATGCTATGGCGGTAATAACCGTGAAGGTGTTCGCGCTTCCCCAAAAAGCCGTTACATTTTCTGCAGGCAGATTTCTTGCCATTAAGGCAGGGGAGTCTCAAAGGCTTACCTATAGCGTCCACCCAAGATACGAGGGCAGAGTGGAGCTTTCAGCAACGGGAGATATAACTCTCAGCGAGCAAGGCACGGTAAAGGGAGTAGCTAAGGGCTTCGGAGTGGTTACGGCGACGGTGGACGGAGAGTATGCGGGAGAGTGTGTGGTTGTGGTGAACGATAAAGAAAATCTTTTGCCGCTCGATGCAATAGCAGAGCCCGAATTCTCCATCGAGGATGGCATATTAAAGCGAGAGTATAATGACGGCGAAGGCGCGGTAATAATGCTTACAGGGGACATAATGTGTCTTTCTGCACAGCAAAATGCCGCCAAAAAGGCCGGGGAATACGATTTTTCTCCATCTTTTAAATACGTTAAGGAGTACTTTGATACTGCGGATCTTGTAATAGGTAATTTGGAGAGCACGCTTTCGGTCACTCATCCGTATGCTAATGAGAAGAAAAACGTGGATGGAATGCCCAACTGCAACGGACAGTCCACCATACTTGATGCGCTTCGTTATGCCGGGTACGACGTTGTTGTTACCGCTAACAATCACTCTCTTGATGCAAACGAATTGGGACTTTATCAGACTCTTGAGAGATTGGAGTATTATAAGCTCGCATCGGTAGGTACGTATACGGGCAGAGAGGACAGATTTATAATTGCCGATATCAACGGAATAAGGGTGGCATTTCTTGCCTATACCGAGATAATGAACAAAAGAGAAAGTGTCAGCGTTGAAAAATATGCTCAAATTATTGGAGAATACAGCAAGGGAAACGTTGAGCGGGATTGTGCCGCAGCCAGAGAGGCGGGAGCCGAGTACATCATAGCCTATATGCACTGGGGCAAGGAGAATACTCACGAAGTAACCTCGCGCCAGCAGAGGCAGGCTAAGGAGATGGCGAATGCGGGGGTCGATCTTATAGCCGGCTCGCATCCGCATTGCCTGCAAAACGCAACGACCGTCATTGCGGATGACGGCCGTGAGGTATTTTGTATATATTCACTTGGTAATTTCGTATCATCCATGAGCAAGGATATCAACAACGATACTATTATATTGCGTGTTGAGCTGGTGCGTGACGGAGATAAGATAAAGTTGAAGGATTCGGGCTATATTGCCTGCAAGGTCATGGGATATGACAACAAGCGATTTGTGATCTTGCCGTGTGATATGATATCCTCATCGTATTTAAAGGATGCTTCAAGCAGGATCGATGCGATATTTCAAGATAATTTAAAAAGGATCAACAATTGATAAAAAGACCCCGCCGTGGAGGAAGTCACGGTGGGGTCATTTTGCTATTTAAGTCTGCAGGTATATTTGTCGATTAAGAAGCAGGGGCGGTAGGAGAGCTTTGCCTTGCGTAAGCCCTCTATACCGAGGTCCTCACATCGGTTTACGTATTTGCAATCGGGGAATAAATGGCTCAAGGTGTCTCGGTTTATGACCTGGAACAGACCGTTATATTCCGGGGATGCCTTTTCAATAAGTATAACAACGTCATTACCTATTCTTTCGCCGATGCTAAATGCAGTCACATTGCCATCTTGAAGGATCACGCCTGCCTGAATATTTAATTCATTATAATGCATTAATGCTTTTTTTATAGCTTCACTCTCGGCGGCATCTCCGTTATCGCTGGTTTCGAGCCATTTTTGTTGTAGGGTCATACATGCATCAAGGTACTCATCTGTATAAGCTGCAAATTCGTAGCTGTGGTTTCTGCAAAAGGTGTTAACGTGATTTTTCTTTTGGTGATATTTTTTTCCTGCCAGGTTGATGAGGTCCTGAACAATATAGACATATTCGCTATCTTCTCTGTTTAATTCGAACTCAAATTTATCTGGGAAATATTTGTTGATGGCGGTAATGATCTCGGGACAAGCGTAATGAATGCATAGGTCGCCGTTTGAAAGCTTAATCATTTCGTTTATAGCCGGCACTATTGACTCCTGATCGCGGAGGATGGGGGCTACAAAAAACGTCTCGTCCTTAGGGCACGCGGTGAAGAGAAGATAGTCATCGCGAACGCATATTCTTGTTTTATAGGACTCTTGCCACATGAAACCTTGGGCGAAAGAAAATTTGCTGTTGGGGCCGTATATTGGGAAGGCATTATATATATCCTTATGCTTTAGTTGGAGCGGCTCGAAATTTATTTCCACTTTTTTGACCTTCTTTATATTATAAATAATGCATTTTATAATTAATTTATGTTTCCGATTGATTATAATTGAAATCACTTCTTTTAGCAAGCGAAAATGTCATAGGCAAAACTGAAAAAACGGTGTTAGCTGTGATTTTGCAGCCGTACAATGCTTATAATAATTCCGGAAGCTTGAATAGCTCCGGTCTCGAGCAACAAAAAGCCGCCCATGTAATGCTGAGCGGCTTTGTAGATGGTGTTTGAGTAAAGGTGTACGGATTATTCCCCCAAAAGCTTTCTGAGGGGCTTTGTAGCGTAAACGGCAACTGCGCCGATCACCGTAATAATAAGCTCGGGGATCATATAACAACCGTTATAGATCAGCGAATACATGCACGCAAGACCGTTGCCCGAGAAGTTATCCAGCACAGCCTTGCACAGCTCGGGAGCAACCGTTACAAATGCTTCGGGATCGCTGAAGAACCATTCGGCATATCCGCCCCAAAGAATTGCTCCGCTTGCAAAATGAGCCGCATAACGAAGCAAAACTGCCACCGCGGCTCCCAATATTAATGCCGCATAACGGCTTTTTATCACGTTTTTGAAGATGCCACCAAGGCCGAGCACGGTAAATGCGACTATGTAATCAAGCACCGCCATATATACCACGTTTATTCCGTCAAGTCCTGCGAATGCCTGGCTCATGGTGGCACCGAGTATCATTTGCAAAAGTGCACCGCTCAGCGCAGTAAGTAAGCCCCATTTGGTGCCGTACATAAATGCAACTATGATTATCGGCAGCATGGAGAATAGGGTAATAGAGCCGCCCCAGGGCATTTCCCAGAGCTTGAGCATGGAGAGAATGGTGGCGAGCGCCAGCATTACTGCGCTTACCACGAGCTTTTTGGTTTTGGTCATAACAATACCTCTTTTCAAAATATTTTTTTGAATAAGTCGGCATTAAAAAAGTCCGTACGGACACCGTACGGACGAATACTTCTTGACTTTATCTTCCTACGATGGCATTACCCATATCAGGTTAAAGGGTCAAAAGCAGTATAGCTTTAATCTCAGCCGAATTCCTTCAGCACCCCTGACTTATTCAATTGATTGTATTATAATTATTCGCATGCTCTTTGTCAAATATTTTTTTACAAATCATATGTTATTTATTATTGAAATTAATATTGCGGTGTGATATAATGGTAAAAACAGCATTTGGAGTATTTATGAAACAAAAGGTAATTGAGCTTATTGAAAAGCATAGAATAATCGCAATTTTAAGAGGGATCCATAAAGAGGATCTGTTGCCGTTGAGTGAAGCTTTATATCAGGGTGGTATCAGATTGCTTGAAGTTACCTACAGCAATCATTCCCTACAGTCCGACGAGGATACCGCCGACCTTATTAAGCTGTTGTCGGAAAACATGAAAAACAAAATGGAGATCGGAGCGGGTACGGTGCTTACCGAAAAGCAGGTGCGCTTCACGCATGACGCAGGTGGCAGCTTTATTATTTCTCCAAACACCGATGGAACCGTTATAAAGGAGACCTTAAGGCTTGGAATGGTATCCATTCCCGGTGCATTGACTCCCACTGAGGTGGTTGCCGCACATAATTATGGGGCGGATTTGGTCAAGCTTTTTCCCGTAACCAGTCTTGGCACGGAATATATTAAGGCGATAAGATCACCGCTTGCGAATATCAAGCTTCTGGCGGTAGGCGGAGTTGATCTGAATAATATAAACGAGTATTTGCGTGCCGGTGCTTGCGGTGTTGGTATAGGAGCGTGCATCGCCGATAAAGGCATGATACGGCAAAAGAATTGGGAAGGAATAGCAAAATTAGCGCGCGCCTTCACGGAAAGAGTGGAAAATGAGTAATTTTTTAACCATTGACGGCGGAACGACCAATACGCGTGTGTATCTTATTAAAAATGATCTTTTGGCGGATAGTGTTGCACTGAACGTTGGGGCAAGGAGTGCAATTGAGGATAAGATGATCCTGAAAAACGCTATCAAAAATGCCATAGATAAGCTTTTGTCTGCCCATTCCCTTGGAGCAAATGACGTTAAAGCGATACTTGCTTCGGGAATGATAACCAGCGAGTCCGGACTTATGCCGATAGAGCATATATCTCTGCCCGTAGGCGTGCATGAATTGGCGGAGGCAATTAAATGCTACTGCTTTAATGAAATTACGCCAATTCCGTTCTACTTCGTTCCCGGTGTCAAAATCGTATCGGATAAGCTTGAGGATGCCGATATGATCAGGGGCGAGGAGACCGAGATCATGGGTATTATTCAGGGTGACGGTATATACGTTTTGGAGGGATCGCATTCCAAAATAATCAAGGTGAAAGATGGCAGGATAGTGGACTTCAATACCATGCTGACAGGGGAGATGATCTCCTCATTATCTGAGCACACGATATTGAAGGATTCGCTTAGGCTTGATAAGAGCTGTCTTGACAGGGAGCATCTTAAAAGAGGCTTTGAATATGCGCGCAAAAACGGTCTGAATGAGGCGCTGTTTAAAACAAGGGTGCTGAAGAATTTGTTTGGTGCCGATTACGACTTGACGTATAGCTTTTTCTTGGGGGCCATCCTTCAGGGCGAGGTGAATGCGATATTGTGCATGGGTGCTGAAAAAGTGGTAATTTCGGGGCAAAAGCAAATTAAGATGGCGGTGGCAATGCTTCTTGAGGAATGCGGTCTTGAAGTTACTGTGGTCCCCGAGGAAGAGGTGGGGCTTTCGGTAGTGAAGGGTATAATCGGTATTTTTAAGCACAAATACGGTGAATGATAAATCTTGATCCAGGAGATGATATAATGTTTGATAAGTTCCGTGAAAAGCTTTCGGAGGGTGTGGTCGGCATTTTTTCTAAAACCGACGATGCCGCAATTATTGAGGCGATGGGGTATGCCGGTGCTGATTTTGTAATTATTGATCTTGAGCATGGACCAAACAACGTTCATTCCATTCAGGGCTTGATAAGAGCCGCGGAGATCTCGGGTCTTTTTCCGATAGTAAGGGTAAAAGAGGGAGCACCGTGGGTGATCTCGGAAGCGCTGGATGTTGGAGCAGGCGGAGTGCAGGTGCCGCAGATATCCTGTAAAAGGGATGCCGAAGAGGTAATAAAGCATGCTAAATTTGCGCCCATGGGAGAGCGGGGAGTATGTAGGTTTGTGCGTGCGGCTCGGTATTCTGCGTTAAATAGGTTTGATTATTTTGAAAAAGCGAATAAATCGCTAATAATTTTGCAGATCGAGGGGCAAAATGGTATTAATAATCTTGATGAAATACTTCAGGTCGAGGGAATAGATATAATATTTATAGGTCCTTATGATCTGTCGCAGTCGTTGGGAATAGTAGGGGATATCGACAATCCGTTGGTGGAGAAAAAGATGCTGGAGGTTATTGATAAGTGCAAGCAAAGAAACGTGGTCGTCGGTACGTTTACAGATACGATAGAAAATGCTGATAAATGGAGAAGGCTTGGGGTTAAATACATTGCTCACTCTGTGGATATAGGTATATTCCACGATGCCGTTAAAAGCCTGATGCAGGAAATAAAAAATAATAAATAGACAAATCCAATATCTTTATTTATAATATATATAAACAAACGAAAGGAAGAAAACGTATGTCAGTTTTAAGTGTTAATAAGGAGAATTTTGATTCTGTCAAGAATAGTGAAAAAACCGTATTGCTTGATTTTTATGCGGATTGGTGCGGACCGTGCCGTATGGTCGCTCCTATAGTTGAACAGATCGCGCAGGAAAATCCTCAGTATCTTGTGGCAAAGGTGAATGTTGATGATAATCCCGAGCTTGCAAAGGCTTACGGAGTCGTAAGCATACCTACCCTTATCGTTATGAAAAACGGTGAGGTTGCACAAAAGGCCATAGGTGCAAAGCCTAAGGCGCAGATACTTGAAATGCTTGAGCAAAACGATTGATGCCTTTTAAGCACGCGCAAGATCGCGTGCTTAATCTTTTATTTGATATTGACATGGCGTAGTTGATGTATTATACTAATTGCAAGCTATGTGAACAACGAAGAGGTATAGGATATGGATCGTACTTTTGACATAATTATAATCGGTGGAGGGCCTGCGGGATACAGTGCGGCATTGTATGCTGCGCGTGGCGGGATGGATACTCTGCTTATCGAAAAAATGGCTCCGGGCGGACAGATGACGCTTACGGGAGATATAGATAATTATCCCGGATATGATGATGGCATTGACGGCTTCACCCTTGGAATGAAAATGCAAGCAGGAGCAGAGCGCTTTGGGGCCGCCACGGAATATGCGGAGGTCATTTCGGTCGATTTTGGATCTGAGATCAAAAGGATCAAAACAAATAACGGTGAGTTTTGTGCAAGAGCGATAATTGTTGCGGTTGGAGCTAACCCCGGAGAACTGGGCGTGCGTGGTGAGAAGGAGTATTTGGGAAGCGGTGTGCACTATTGCGCACATTGCGACGGAAGGTTTTATAAAGATAAAACCGTTGCGGTGGTCGGAGGAGGTAATTCTGCAGTAACCGATGCCATCTATCTTTCAAAATTGGTAAATAAGCTGTATTTAATACATCGAAGAGCTGAGCTTAGAGCTACGAAGGTATATCATAATGCGTTGTTTAATTGTGACAACGTGGAATTTTTATGGAATTCTACCGTTGAAAGTATATCAATGGAAGAGGACGACAAACATATAAACGTGAAAAGTGTATTGGATAACTCGATATCAAGCGTTCCGTGCGATGGCGTTTTTATCAGTATCGGCAGAAGACCTGCTACGGATATTTTCAAGGGCTTGCTTGAGCTTGATAAAAACGGATATATAATTGCCGACGAGACCACGCGTACCAATATTGAAGGCGTATTTGCCGCGGGTGACGTGCGGACAAAGGAGCTCCGCCAGGTGGTTACTGCCGCCTCGGACGGTGCGGTTGCCGCGCATTATGCAATGGAGTATATTTCGCAGTATTTCAATAAATAAAACGATCTGTATTTTGGAGGGAATAATGGAGAGGCATTTTGAGCATAGCGGTTATGTCAGATGCGTTGAGGGAAGCAAGTATGCGGTGCTTATGCTGCACGGTATTGCGGGGACACCTGCTCATTTTAATATGCTTTATGATGCAATACCTCAGGATTTTTCAATATACAATATGCCTCTTGAGGGACATAGCAAAGGTGTGGAGGATTTCGGACGCGCATCTATGAGTGCGTGGAAGGAGCAGGCGCGCAATATGGCAAAGGAGATATTAAAAAAGCACGAATATATAATTTGCGTTGCGCATTCAATGGGGTGTCTGTTTTCCATACGGCTTGCAATTGAAGATCCCGAAAGGATCAAGGGCTTGTTTTTGCTTGCTGTACCGCTAAGACCGCTGGTGAAGATAAAAACGAATATTGCATGCATAAGGCTCATGCTTGGTTTTGACAAGCATCCCAGTCCCCTAATGAATAAAATAAAGAACGCGACAGGGATACATCTTGTACCAAAGCCGTGGAAGTATATAAGGTGGATACCCCGACTGCTTGAGCTGGTGGTTGAAACACAGAGGGTGCGAGGATTTATTAACAAGCTTGATACACCCTGCAAGACCTATCAGTCAAAAAATGATGAGCTTGTGGCATTCTCCTCTTGCAAGGATATGAAAAACATAAGCTGTATATCAAATACCGTGCTGCACAGCTCAGGGCATTTTGATTACAGTCAAGACGATATCGAAATATTAAATCAAGGCTTTGCGGAATTACTTAAAGAGATAACCTGATTATGTGATATTTAATATTGACAAAGTATATTTTTTGTTTTATAATATGCTATAGAGAATTAGAGTATAGCAAAAGAGTGCCCAAGTGCATTCTTTTGCTATTGTTTTTTTAAGCGTCATTTGCTGTGGGGAGATGTATTTATATGAAGCGAAACGAACTGTATAATAGCCTTGAAAGGTGCCCGATAATTGCCTCGGTGCATAATAGTGAATTTGAAAAGGCGTTGATATCTCCTGTTGAGGTGCTCTATTATATGGATGCCAATCTTTTAAATATTGAGCAGCATATCAAAATGGCACACGAGGCGAAAAAGCATATACTTATACATATCGACCTTGCAGAGGGGATCGGTAAGGATAAGGCCGGCGTTCAATACCTATCATCGGTGGGGGCGGACGGAATAATCAGTACGCGTACTAATCTTATCAAATTTGCCAAGGAGTTCGGTCTTGTGACCGTGCAACGCTTCTTTGCCATTGATTTTCAAGGCATTGACAGTATAAGCAGTACACTTGTTAACGGAGAGCCTGATTTCATGGAGATAATGCCCGGAGTTGTTGGGAAGGTCATTAAGCATTTTGCAAACGGAGATATACCTCTTATTACCGGTGGACTTATTGAGTGCAAGGCGGAAGTGATGTCCGCACTTGAGCAGGGTGCCTTTGCGGTCTCCACAGGCAAGGAAAAGCTTTGGTATATTTGATATCGATCCTCATATATATTTAATACTTTTACTTTTATTACCGTAGAGAATTAGAGAGCGGGAAAAGAAAGCAAATGTCTTTTGCTATTTCTTTTTCGCTCTTTTTTATTTTGACATTTTAATTTGGAGGCTGGGATGGATATGGAATTTTGTATTCAGTTGGTGTTGCGAGCGCTATTATCGGTCATTGTTGGGGCGGTAATTGGAGGAGAAAGAGAGCGCCATGGCAGGGCGGCGGGAATGAGGACTCATATTCTTGTCTGTCTGGGAGCCGCCTTTACGGCGTTGATAAGCATATACGTTAACAACAGCTTTGCCATCGAGGGGGACGTTGCAAGGCTGCCCGCGCAAGTGGTTTCCGGGATAGGATTTCTTGGAGCGGGAATGATCATTCTCAAAAATGATAATATGATCTCGGGGCTTACCACTGCGGCGGGAGTATGGACTACGGGTATATTGGGCATTGCGATAGGCTATGGCTTTTATTTGGGAGCCATACTCGGTGCTGCTCTGTTTTTGGTAACGACTGCACTTCTTACAAGGTTTGAAAAAAGAAAAAAGAAGATGCTAGGTCTTTATATTGAGATCGATAATATGTACAATACCAACAAGATAATAGATGAGCTGAGAGTTCTTTTGGGTAGGCAAATTGAATATAGCATAATGCCTCCCGTAAGCGGATATAGCGGAAATCTTGGAATAAGTGTGGTTGTTAACAAAAAGCAGAGTGTTGATATAAAAAAGATCTGCGACCTTGAAAATGTAGTATACGTTAAGGATGAATTAAAAAATAAAACGGAGAGATTAATATGAGGTACGATATTGTAATCATTGGTGCAGGCATTATTGGTGCAATGACCGCAAGAAGGCTTGCCATGCAAAAAAGAAGCATTTGTGTACTGGAAAAGGAGAGCGACGTAGCCTGCGGTGCATCTAAGGCTAATAGCGGAATAGTGCACGGCGGGTTCGACCCGGAACCGGGCACGCTGAAAGCAAGGCTTAATGCCGAAGGAATAGGAAAGCTATACAAGGCGGCTAAGCAATTAAATGTCCCGATCAAAAATAATGGCTCACTTGTTTGTTCGTTTGATGAGTCAGAGGACGGCAAGATCCTTGAGCTTTTTGAAAGGGCAAAGAAAAACGGAATAATGGGCGTAAGTATAATTGATAAGAATAAGATCAAGGAGTTGGAGCCTAACATCTCGGACAATGTTCGAATTGCTTTATATGCGCCCGCCGCAGGAATAGTGTGCCCATATGAATTGACCATTGCCGCGATGGGAAATGCTATGGATAACGGAGTGGATCTAAAGCTGGGATTCGAGGTGTCTTCGATCAAGAAGGAAGAAGGCGGATTCGTTGTCTCTTCGACGGACGGTAAGAGGGTTATTGCGGGTGTAGTGATCAACTGTGCGGGAGTTCGATCGGGTAAAATATCTGAATTGGCCGGTGCTGAGACCATCGATATTATGCCAAGAGCCGGAGAATATATGGTTCTTGACAAGAGTGAGGGAGTAAAAACAACCAGGACCATCTTTCAGGCTCCGGGCAAGGAAGGAAAGGGCATACTTGTTACGCCGACTGTGGATGGGAATCTGCTTATTGGGCCTACAGCATCATTGGTTGATGAGGCAAACGGCAAGGATACCACGGAGGGTGGACTGAATGCCGTGATGCGTTATTCCCAAAAGAGTGTTCCGTGCATTGATTATAGAAAGGTGATCACATCATTTAGCGGAATAAGAGCGTCCGAAAAGAATGGTGACTTTATCATAGAGGAAAGTGCAAATGTTCAAGGATTTATAAATGTAGCAGCAATTGATTCTCCCGGACTTACTTGTTGTGTTAGCATTGCGGACATGGTGGCCGAGACGGTAAATAACATTGCGGGAGAAGCACCGATAAATACACGGTTTAACTGCATCAGAGAGGATACTCATGCATTTAGAAAAATGAACGACGAGCAAAAGGACGCATATATAAAGGAGCATCCCGATTACGGTGAAATGGTATGCAGATGCGAACATATTACCAAGGGTGAGATAATAAGGGCGATCGTAACAAATCCTCAAACGTATGACGTGGATGGAATTAAAAGACGGGTGCGTGCCGGCATGGGACGGTGTCAAGGCGGCTTTTGCGGTCATTCTGTAATGCGAATAATAGCGCAGGTGCGTAAATGCCGCATGGAGGACGTAACAAAAGACGGTGCGGATGCAAAGATGGTTAAAGGAAGAGTGTGACATGTTGATAGAGCATAATATTGTTGTGATCGGCGGAGGACCCGCAGGTATGGCTGCTGCCGTGGCGGCATTTGACGGTGGGGAAAAGGACGTGATCATAATTGACAGAGAGGATGAGACAGGTGGCGTCCTCAGACAGTGTATACATAATGGGTTCGGACTGCATAAATTCGGCTGTGAGCTTACAGGCCCAGAGTATGCGGAGATATACCGAAATAAGATCTCTGAACGCGGTATAAAGCTTTATTGTAATACTACAGTCGTGAGCATTGATAACAGCAAGACGGTGGTTGCGCAAAATCGTGACGGAATACTTAAAATAAAGGCCAAAGCAATTATTCTGGCAATGGGATGCAGAGAAAGAAGCAGAGGAGCGCTTAATATATGCGGGACCAGACCTGCGGGAATCTACAGCGCGGGCGCGGCGCAAAGGCTTATAAATTGTTACGGATTAAGGGTCGGAGAAAGGGCGGTTATCCTTGGCTCGGGGGATATTGGCTTGATCATGGCAAGAAGGCTAACCTTGCAGGGCATTAAGGTGGAGGCGGTTTGCGAAATAATGCCTTATTCGGGCGGATTGGTACGTAATATAACTCAGTGCCTTGATGATTTTGGCATTCCTTTGTATTTAAAGACAACTGTCAGCAAAATACACGGAAGCAAACGCCTTGAAGGCGTTACTATAGCACAGGTCGATGATAATAATAAAGCAATTACCGACACGGAAAGATATATTCCGTGCGATACGCTGTTGCTCTCGGTGGGATTGATACCTGAAAATGAACTGTCGAATATGGCGGGGGTCGAGCTTGATGCTTTGACCGGAGGTGCAGTTGTAGATCAAAACAGACAAACCACCGTTGACGGCATATTTGCGTGCGGAAACGCTTTGCATGTGCACGATCTGGTTGATTACGTTTCCGATGAGGCGGAAATAGCGGGCAGAAATGCCGCGCAGTACTGCTTGCGGGATGGATCGTTTAGTACAGATGCGATCTGCATAACTAAAGGCAAAAATATAAAATACGTTGTTCCGCAGAGGGTAGATCTGCGTCAAAAAGATAACCTTGCGATTTATTTAAGAGTGGACAAGCCTTTGGGAAGGGCGCTTTTTACCGTAAAAACAGAGAAAGAAATAATAGCAAAAAAGCTACAGATCAGAGCGGTGCCCGGGGAAATGATCAAAATAGATATAAATAAAAACCAAATAGAGCGGGTCGGGAGCAATATTGAAATTAGTGCAGAGGCATTAAATTGATAGGAGTTTGAAAATGGAAAAAAGCGTGGTATGCATATTGTGCCCAAAAGGGTGCGCAATTAAAGTGGATATGGTTAAGGACACGGTTAAGGAAGTGTGCGGATACGGATGTATAAGAGGAAAAGAGTATGCAGTCAGCGAGTGCACGCATCCGATCCGTTCGGTTACGGGATTGGTCAGGGTCAGCAATAGAGAATATGTGATGTTGAGCGTAAAAACCGATAAAGCGGTGCCCAAGGAAAAAATTTTTGATGTTATTGAGAAGTTGAATGCGATTTGTGTTGACGCACCGGTATATATTGGTGATATAATACAAAGAGATATCTGTGGGGCGGATATCGTTGCTACAAAAACTGTATTATAGGTGATAAAATGCAAAAGAATTTAAGAGATATCGGACTGTTTCTGTTTGACATGGATGGAACTCTTTATTTGGGAGACAAGCTGTTTGACTTTACCTGCCAACTGCTTGATACCATCAAGCGACAGGGGAAAAGGTATATGTTTATGACAAATAATTCATCCAAGGGGGTGGAGGATTATATACTCAAGCTGAAAAAGCTTGGTATAAGTGCGCAATACGAGGATTTTATAACCTCATCCCAGGCTACCGTTCATTATCTTAGAAATAATCATCCTGATTCTACGCTTTATGTTTGCGGTACGGAATCCTTAAAAAATGAGCTTAGCAAAAATGGCTTCAGGGTAACGGACGATACCGAGAAAACTCAGTGCATAGTAATGGGCTTTGACACCGAGCTGAGCTTTAAAAAGCTTTATGATGTATCAAAAATGCTGTGCACAAGGGAGCTTCCGTATATTGCTACAAATCCCGATTACGTTTGCCCGACCGAATTTGGGAGCGTTCCGGATTGTGGCAGTGTGTGCGATATGATATTTAATGCGACCGGGAAACGGCCGGTGGTTATAGGCAAGCCGGAGGCCGCAATGCCTATGCTTGCAATGGAAAATACAGGATACGATAAAGGCCAAACGGCGGTAGTTGGAGATCGTATCTATACCGATATAAAATGCGGCATTAATGCGGGGATTACAACGGTGTTGGTGTTAAGCGGTGAAACCACCAAGGAAGTCCTTATGAAATCGGAAGATATCCCGGACTACGTGCTTGATTCGGGCGCTGAAATACTAAAAATGATTGACTAATTGTATATTGTGTTAAATTATGTAAAAAAATATCGAAAATGGTTGACAAATAGGGAAAATGTGGTATTATATGTATAAATTATAACGGAGGTTAAATTATGCATAAGATTCTTATTTGTAAAATTGAAGGTGGATGTACAAAGGAGTTGGCAGAGAAAGCGTCTGCTTGCGGAATGGAGGTTCGAACCTGTCAGGATTGTCAGGCTGCGGTTGCACTATTGAATGATTACTTACCGGATATAGTGGTGTTTGACGTGGTGCTGATCAACGGTGATGGAGTTGAGCTTCTTAAAGAGTGCGTGATAAACGGTATGAGAAGCATCTGCGTAACCTCGCTTATCAATGATTCCGTTTTGCTCATGTGTCATCGCTACGGTACCGATTTTGTAATTCCCGAGGGCTTGGGAGTAGATAAGATACTGGAGCGCATACAATTGATCGCAGACGGCGGTCTTGATTTTGAACAAAGGCCCGATATCGATTACGGCAATTTGATCGATAAGGAGATAACCGTTATTTTAGGCAGCCTTGGAATCAAGCACGGTAGGCTGGGATTTAAGTATGCGAGAATGGTTATAATGGAAATGTACAAATGTCAAAATACCCTTACCTTGTCCAAGATCTATGCCCAAATTGCCAAAATGCTTAATACAAAACCAAACTGTATTGAAAGAAGCATCCGAAGCGCCATTGAGGATACGTGGACCAACGGTTGCATAAACAAGATCGATGAAATGTTTGGATACACAGTGAAGGAAGAAAAGGGTAAGCCGACAAATAAGGAGTTTTTATCTGCCGTTTATGAGCTGTTAAGATTGCGTATAGATATTAATTGATGCATATAATCCCTTTAGGGGGGATCGTATGGAATATTATAAAGCAAACAGGCACTTTAATTACTGCGGGAAATATTATATTGTATTATTGGCACTGTATGCCCTTGGAATCAGCTCGGGAATATGGTTTAACAGGCTGTCCGAGACCAACGTGTTGTGCCACTCTACTGTTTTACTGATGCTATGTAGATGTAATAATGTGCTTGAGTGTATTGCTATGCAGCTTGGCAGACTGATGTTGATGAGCGGCATCATTTTTATATCATATTACTATAAGATATTGTTCTGGGTAGGGTATATAACGGTATTTTTTATAGGGGTCGTATTTGGTGCCGGTGTACGTATAATGGGCGCGGGCATGCTGAAGCTTGTTTTTTCGGTTGCGATGCAGCTTTTTCAAGCTGTGCTTATTATGTACTTGGTGTCTGTCAATAGTGATTTTATATTTAGAATTGATGGGTTCTCGCGCAACGGTATTTGCAAAAAAAGAATCAGAATACTTATTTCGGTGTTTTTACTTTTGATCATGATGGTTTTTATATCGGGTATTTTAATTATTAATATTAATTTAATTTAATAATAAGCGTAGAAAATATGAAAGTATCAATTTTGGATCATGAAAATTGAGGAATCTCAAACAATAATACGAGGGATTTTATTGATTTTCGTAATTTTATAATTTATTTTTAAAAAATATTCAAAAAAACCTCAAAAACGGTTGACAAAAACGGTTAAATAAGTATAATTGGAAAAGTCGGCTGAGCGAAGCAAACGATTGAAAAAAATATTAAAAATATTAAAAAAATCGGTTGACAAAAATCGCGAAAGTTGGTATTATAACAAGGCACCCTTGAGGGACGGGATCTTTTGAGGGGAGCATAAGAAGCTCTTTGAAAACTGAACAGTGAAGAAAAACGAGAGGTAAAGAAATTAAGAATTCAATACCACAAAGTAATTCTGATGAGAGACAACAACAATAATAAAAGTCAGCAATGACGTTTTTTTAGAGCCAA
>JAFXDC010000066.1 GCA_017516345.1 Clostridia bacterium
CCGTTCGGCAGGCGGTATTCGAGGTTGACATATCCGCCCACAAGCGCGTTCAGCTTTTCAAGCTTCGGCATCCCCTCCACACCGAGAGCGTTGATCTCATCGATCAGTTTTTGCTTGAATTCTTCAAACTTTCCGCCATCGTCAAGGTTTTTATATTTCTTCCAATAGTCAAGCTTCGGGAGCATTTCTTTCATATACGCACGGGCTTGCTCGGCGGGGAATGCTTCACTTTTCATATGTGCGACGCAGACCTCAATCAGATCGTCCATATCATGATACATATATTCGCCGTCGGCATAGCACCACTTGCAGTAATCTTCGTTAAAGATTCCGTCCTTTTCTTTGCTGATGCTGCTATCCTCAAGCGGCATACCGCAGCATTGACAGATGAGCTGACGCGGTGAGCCGAGAAGCGTGTTGATGGATACATCAAAAAGTTTTGAGAGAAGCTTTAACGTTTCGGTGTTGGGTACCGTTTCGCCGTTCTCCCAACGAGAAACCGCCTGGCGGGTGACATACACCTTTTCGGCAAGCTCCTCCTGCGAGAGTCTATGTTTAGTTCTGAGTTCAAGAATAATATCTTTGGTTTCCATACGATTACCGCCTTTGATTACTGTGCTTTCATTATAGCAAATTTTAACGCAAGTTTCAAGCAACGCGTTGTTGCTCTCGCACCCTTTTCTTTGTCTACTGCGGTGCAGTATTTGTTTTACCTTGAGATTAAATTTCTTTTTTGATATAATTATAAAAGAATTACTTGACAAATGAAAATTTCATAGTATACTGTAACGATTTAACAAACGATGTTAAATGGTCGGTTAGGGAGAACATTTTAGGAGTTAAACAAATGCACGATTTCAGGTACGTAACAAAAAACGAAGCGAAGCCAATAAAGGAAGAATTGTATCAAATCCTTTATGAAGTTCAGGATCTTGTGAGAGCTCATTTCACCTTCAGCTTCACAACGATTGGCAGTTCAAGTCGCAATATGATTACCTACGACACGAAGTCAAATATCGGTTTTGACTTTGATATCAACATTGAGGTGAATGATGACGAGGAAAATTTCGAGCCGAAAGAAATAAGAGAAAAAATCCGAAATGCCATCAACCGCGTGGCACCACATTACGGTTATAAAACCTGTGAGGATTCAACTCGAGTACTTACTATTAAGAAAGTAAATACTTTCACGTGTCGCATTATTCATAGTTGCGATTTTACAATAGTTTATGATTGTAAAGACGGCAGGCAACAGTACATTCGGTTCAACAAAGACAACAATTATTATTCGTGGGAATACCAAGGCAAAGGATTTGTTGGCTTAGAGAAGAAAATTGACTGGTTGAAAAAAGAAAATTTATGGGGCGAACTACTCGATTACTACCTTTACAAGAAAAACACAAACGATAATCCCGACAAGCATTCCCGTTCTATTTTTGCTGAGTCCATAAACGAAATGTGCCAGAAAAATGGCTATCGAAAATAGTCTGAAAGGCCTTGACTTTTGGGGCATACAGAGTTACCATACACACGAAAGAAGGATAGAAAATGAAAGTTAAATATATAAGCGAAACGGATATATCGCTCACAAACGGGCAAATATATGAAGTCATTGCCATTGAACAAACCTATTACAGAATCGTTGATAATACCGGCGAGGATTACTTATATCCACCCGAAGAATTTGAAATTATTGAGAAATGAAAACACCTCGGATGCGGCGAGCGCTGCATTCGAGGTGTTTTACTTGACCACAGTTTATCCCACAGACACGCTCGGAGCACACGGAAACAGTGGAGAAAGAAAAGCCGGAAAGCATCTGTTTCCGAGCGGAAAGGGGCGGAAATGGTTAGAAACGAGCGGAAACAGGTACTCCCATAGCGTTTGGGAGCAAGACCACGCTCCTCGCACAAAGTGAGGTATTTTTGTGCCGCTTCGCGCATAAAGGCATAGCCGTCTACGGCTTTGGCGGCGGCATCGGCATCAAACCACTCGCTGAATTTGGGTGCTTTGTGCCACATCTTAACGCCGTTTACCTTCTCTGCGCCGTTGGATTTTTCGCCTTGAGTGCGGGTATAGTCTACCCGATCCTCAATGCTCATCATAAGACGGAGGTTTTCGTTAAGTCCCAAAAGGTGATAGGGGATAACGTAGTCGATATCGTTGCTTGCAAGCAATGCTCTTAAATGCTCATCGCTTACCGCTACGATGATATTGCCCGCAGTTTTTGGAAATTGGTCACGGAGCTTCTGCATTTTCTCAAAGGGCATACCCTCAATGGGATCGAACGCAAGGCTTCCGTCAGCGTTAACTCGGTTTTTTATATTTTCTGCATTATTCTTTACTCCGGTAAACATTTCAGGTTTATTTTCGTACACCATTTCCGCTATGCTTTTTCCCGCTCCTAAAGAGTGCCAAAATGCTATTTGTTGAGCGACTGTAGCTGTACCTTTAGTCGTTCTTCCCACGCTTTGTGCACCTTTTAGTTACTCTTTTGCAATTAAAAAAAGACCGTTGCGCAAGCAACGGTCTTTTATACTATTTAGCCTTGCTTTTATTCTTAAAGATGATAATTACAACTATAGTCAATATAATAACGACTGCCGTAATAATGATAATAACGGTGCCATCCGTCTGCTCAGGTGACCCTGAAGGGATCGGGGGTGTGTCCGTAACAGAGGGAGTGGCAGAGGCTTGGGGATCCTCAAGCGTGAGAGGCCCGCTTATGCTTATGCCCGAGGGACTGCTTTGGTTGGAGATGCCGAAAAAGAACGGATCGTCAAGCACGATGGATTGGTTCTTATCCGGGTCCACCTTGGCGTTATTAAGCCTTACTCCTGCCCTTATTATGGGCGCCTTGCTCGGATCGTACGAGCCTGTGGAGGAGAGGGAAAGGTCATCAACAAAGAAGATGGCGTATCCCTTTGCACCCGCGGGGATGGCGATGCCTTGAGGATGGTCTCCGCTTGGAGAGGATGCAAGGGTGTGTGCGGTGCATTTGCCCTCAAGGGTTATGAAATATCCCACACCGTCATTTTTGCTGAGAATGTGACTTAAACTGCTTCCGTTAAAGCTATTAAGCACAAGCTCTGAGTCGGTATTATTTTCAACGTATATGCCCACTCCGTCGCAAAGCCTGGCCTGAGACTGCGCGCTTGACAGCAAAGGGTCGGTCAGATTCATGGCAAAGCGGGCAATGCCGTTTCGGTTTTTGCCAAGAGCGGATGAAATTACCACCCTTCCGTCGGTTATGTGTATCTCCTCGGGATTTTCCTGTCCAAGCATGGTAACACCGTTATTGACCAGCTTTCCTCCCGTTACTATAGGGGTATCGTTCTCAAAGAGGCCAAGATCCGTGATCTTATATATCTTTACGGTATCGTTTTCAAACGGGAGTATTCTGCCGAAGGCGTCGATGGCTCCGCCGCTTGCGCTGTCCTTGTACTGACGGTCGGTTTTTATCTCCCACCACTCTGCGGGCTTGGGTGCGGGCTTTTCGTAAAAGGTGTAATCCTTGGAGAAAAGATCCAGACTGCGGGTGCGTACCCTTATGGCGTACCAACGCCAATCGAACCAGGTGGTATCCGACTGACCGCGCATCACCGCATAAAACAGGCAGATATTGTTTGTCTTGGGGTCGTACATTACCTGCGAGCAGTTGTTTGCCGGAGTGCCGTCGTCGGGGTAGAAATATCCGACGGGTGCCCAGTCGATGCCGTCGCTTGATATGAAATGGGTCAGACAAGTGGAGCCCATGTTGCGCCAGTCCGCAAGGGGATAGTTATCAAGATAATCATAGGTAAGACCGTAGTAGTTTATCCAGGTGTTTGCAAAGGCGTGGTATTTATCTCCGATCTTTATAACGTCAAAGTCGGTAGAGCCAAGGATATTGGTGGGGTCGTCGTAGTATTTTATAAACTGCCAATCGTCGGGATCAAGAAAATCACCGTGATTTTCCGCATAGCCCCAGCGTGCGCTCATAACGCTGGCGTTGTAGGTAAACCAGCATTTCCACACGCCGTCATCATACAAAAGGGAGGGCTGACCAAGTGCGCCGTAATAGCCTTTGCCTGTATACCAACCGCCCACGGCGTTTTCGTCAAAGCCCTTTTCGTTTTCCCAAACAAGCAGAGGTCCCTCCGCCTTGGTCCAGCTTATGCCGTCACTGCTTACTGCGCCCACCGCACAGCCCGAATAGCCGTCGGTATCTGCGGCATCGAAATCTCCGAATTTACCGTCCACGTCGGAGCCCTGAGATGAGGCCATAAGATGGAACCGTCCGTCAGCCCAGACCACGGTCGCATCGGCTATATGGTGATTATCATACCAGGCGCTTGGGTCTGTGGAGCAGGTAAATACGGGACACCAGAAGTAGGGCTGCATATTTTCATCCCAATAGCCCTCCTTGGTAGAGGGATCCATTGACCAGACCTGCCAGGGGCCGTAGATGCTCTCGGCTCGTGCGCAGAATATGGCATCTCCGCCGGGGTAGCCCTCGTAATCGTATTGGGGCGCAGGATTGTTTCCCTCGGTAAAGGCCCAACCGTAAAAGAACATGCGGTAGGGGTATCCGCCCTCTACGTCCCATTCGGGAACGTACACGGTCTCGGGAGAGGTGCAGCTGTAGAAGTTTTCAATAAGATTTTGTCCGTTTGATATCCAACCGTTTCTTTCATCAAGATAGGTAAGGGTATCGGGAACAGTAATGCCGTTTTTGTCAAGGAGCGCAAAATTGCCGTCCGAGGTGGCGGCATAGGCCAAAAGAGGGGTGATGCAGATCAGTAGGGATAAAAGCAACACCGATATTTTTTTTATCATGTTTATAACCTCCAAAGCAAGTGATGGCTTTATTATATATTGCAAAATGGAAAAGTCAATACCGCTATCACAAAACAAAATGAAAGTATCACAAATAATAGAAGAAGCCGTTTTACAGATCAAAATATCCGTTTTTTCGGTACTGCTGAGGGGTGATGTGGGCAATGCGCTTAAAAAACAGATTCATGGAGCTGACAGAGGAAAAGCTCATATCCTGCGCGATCCTTGTCAGATTGCTTTCCACCGTAAGTAGGTAGCACAATCGCTCAAAGCGCTTGTTTTCAAGATATTTTGAAGGGGTGACCCCCGTTTGCTTCTGATATTCTCTTTGCAGATGCTCGCGCGAGATGTGCAGCTCCTCGGCAATTGCGTATATTGTGGGGTTGAGCATAAGATCGCGCTCGACAATGGCGTTAAAGCTTGAGATCAACGGGGAAAGGGATTGGGATTCATATATATAAGAAAGAAGGGTGGGGAAAAAGGTCAGTATCATTTCGTTATTGCGCTGTACCACCAGCCTTTGACAAAGAAGTGCAAATGCGCTGGTATTGCTTATGGTATATATGACCTTTTGCTCAAGCATATTTTTTACTATCTGCCGCACGTTTCCGCCCTCAAAGCTTATTACCACGAATTCCCACGGCTCCCCGCTGTCACCGTAATAGCCGTAGCCGGAGCCCACCTCGTTGATTATGTTGAAAAAGCCTTCACCGGGGCTTGTTCTGTATTGCTTACCCATATAGGTAACGTTGCCGTGGCCCTTTACGGTATAGTGGAATATACAATGGCTTTCGTCTTGCCTTTTTTCTCCCAATGATAAATAAGAGCGGTCAAAGGCTGTGTTATGGTGTAGCTGAAAGCTTCTTATTATGGAGCTGTCTATGTTGCTTGCTTGTATTGCATGAATATACGGCGGTAATGATTCGAACATGTTGTAGACCTCACAAAACATATAAATATTATCACATATAGGGTATTGAAAACGCGATAATACGCATGTATAATGGTATCATGACAAGGTGATGATATCACAAATCATAAAGGTTGTCAATATTATATATCAAGGAGCGATATTATGGAGATCAGAAGAAACAGCGAGATACCCGCCTGGGAGCTTGAGAAATGTCACGACGGCGAGGGTAGGTTTGGCTTTAGATCCTTGCTTGACGGCTGGGATTGCAGGAGCCTATATTTTATGCACAACGATACCATGCCTGCGGGGTCGTCCATAGGCCTGCATGAGCATACGGGAAACCAGGAGGTATACTACCTTATTAGCGGAAAGGGAATACTCACCTACGATGAAAATGAGTATGAGATGAATGCGGGGGATATTTCTCTTTGCGACGTAGGTCATTCTCACGCCTTTAAGGCAACCGAGGATTCCGTTTTAATAGTTGTGGGATGCAAATAAAAGGAGGAGTATTTATGATAAAGCTTGGAGTTATAGGTATGGGGGGTATTGCATATTGGATGCACGTGCCCCAGGCAAATGCAACGGGTAAGTTTTATATTAAGGCGGCTATGGACGTTACACCCGAGAGCATTCTTGCAAAGCAGAGGGATATCCCGGATTATTATACCGACTACAGAAAAATGCTTGCGGATCCGGAGATAGATGCGGTAATAATTACAAGCCCGCATCACGTCCATGAGGAGCACTGCGTAGCCGCGTTTGAGGCGGGTAAGCACGTTCTTATAGAAAAGCCCATCTCAAGAAATCTTAAGGAAGCGCGCAATATCATGGCGGCGGCGGAGAGATCGGGCAAAATAGGAATGATAGGCTTCTGTCAACGCTTTGACGCAAGATACAGTCATATTAAGAATATCCTTGCAAAGGGTGAGCTGGGTGAACTCTTAAGCGCAAGGATAGACCACTATCAGAACTTTGATCCCGCGCCGGAATCGTGGTGGAGAAGCAAGGAGAAGGTGGGTGGCGGCGCCGTGATCGGTAGCGGCGTGCACAGGCTCGACCTTTTAAGATGGTATTTCGGAGAGCCTGTCAGCGTTTATGCCAAGGCGGTAGGGATGCCGGAGCGCCTTGAGGCGGAGGCTTGCGCACATGCGGTCATTGAGTTTGACAGCGGAGTCATCGCCAATTTCTCCATCAACTGGGCGGTGTACGGACATCATTATTACGAGGGCTTCAGCGTTGCGGGCAAAAAGGGCAGCATCATAGTGGAAAACGGTGTCACCGTGAGCAATGCCGAAATGCAGAGCGGAGAGGTAAAGCCCGTGGAGATACCTCCCTGCCAAGGCATGTACGACCATTTTGCAGATTGCATAATAAACAACAAGCAGCCCATCACCACCCTTGAGGAGGGATACAGATCCTTAAGGCTGGTGCGCGCGATATACAGATCCATTCAGACCGGTAAGGTGGTAGATCCCCAAGAGGTGGAATTTTAAAAGTAAAAAGGATCCCCAACAAGGGTTGGGGATCCTTTTGAATATCGGTCGTGATATGTTTTCCATGACCCGATCTGCGGCGTTGCATTGTCGCAGGACGGATCAAGGTGAGCTTTTTGGGTCATTGAAGGCTCAAGAGGTGACACGCCGACGTAGGGTCATCCGAGAAGCACGTCGCAGGCAAGCATCAGACAGAAGCCTATAAGCAGAGCGTAGGTGGCGCCACGTTGCGCGCCGTGAGCGTGGGTCTCGGGGATCATCTCGTCGCTTATAACGTATAGCATGGTGCCTCCCGCAAAGGCAAGGGCAAAGGGCAGTATCGCAGAGGCGAGACTGACGGCAAAATAGCCGATAAGGGTGCCTAATACCTCCACCGCGCCGGTCAGAAGTGCGCACACAAAGGTCTTTTTCGGGGACACTCCCGCCGCAAGCATGGGAGCTATTATAACCATGCCCTCGGGGATATTCTGAAGCGCGATGCCGCCGGCTATTATAAATGCCTGAGTGTGATTGCCCGAGCCAAAGCCTACCCCTGCGGCAATACCCTCAGGGAGGTTATGTATGGCAATGGCTGTGACGAATAGCAGGACCTTGCTGAGGCTTGCGTTATTATGAGCCTCGGAATCGGTTCCAACAAGCTTGTGCATATGCGGAACAAGCTTATCTATAAGGTTTAAGCATACTGCTCCGACGAATATGCCCGCCACAGTTATGAGCAGACCCCAATTTCCTCCGTATTCAAGTGAGGGAAGAATAAGCCCCATAACGGCGGCGGCAAGCATGACTCCTGCGGCAAAGGCAAGCACGATATCGGAAAAACGATGGGATATTTTTTTGAATATAAACCCGATGATCGCGCCGATAACCGTGGCTCCGCCCACTCCCAGGGCAGTAAGTAATACAGGCTCCATTTTTTACTCCTTAAAAAATCCGCACCTACCGTTTGGCGGGTGCGGAGGATGAATTAAAAATTATGCTTCGGAAAAATCTTCTTTGCCTACTCCGCAAAGAGGGCAAACGAAGTCGTCACCGAGGTCCTCAAATTTTGTACCGGGAGCGATACCGTTTTCGGCATCACCCAGAGCCTCGTCATATTCCCATCCGCAAACGTTACATACGTATTTCATGGTGTTTATCTCCTTTACTTATTATTTTATTTATTACAGCACCAGAGAGGGTGCAGTGTATACTCTTGCCGCAAGCTCCTGATTGAGCATATACAGACTCTTTGCATCGCTGCCGAAGAGCTCCATCTTGCTGATAAGGTCGTTGGCGTTGGTCTCCTCCTCGCCCTGCTCCTTAACAAACCAATCCAAAAACTGCATGGTACGGAAATCGCGCACCTCGTAGGCGGCGGCATAGATGTCGTTGATAAGGCCGGTTACGTATAATTCGTGCTCAAGACCTGCCTTGAGTACGTCCATATCGCAGGAAAATACCTTATCGGGCTTGCCTATTGCCTCCAGGGTAACGGGCATATTTTCGTTTTGCAGGTAGGTGTAGAACAGAATGGCGTGGTCGCGCTCCTCCTGAGCCTGGACCATGTACCAGTTTGCAAATCCGTCAAGACCGCGTGCCTTGAAGTAGTTGGAAAAATCAAGATAAAGATATGCGGAATAAAATTCCTTGTTGATCTGTTGATTGAGCAGCTCTCTTACTTTTTCGTTTAACATGTTATTTCTCCTTTTTTATTGATATTTATTACTTGGTCTCGCCTGACATGGCGTCGGAGATGACCTTAAGTACTCTTTCGTAGCATCCGCCGCAGCCGGTGGAGCAATGGGTGGTGTTCTTTACCGATTCAAAGCCCTCCAATGCGTTATGAATATCGTGACTGTTGTTAAGTGCGTTTAATATGTCAAAATAGGTGACCTTATTGCAGTTGCAGATGGTAAAATCCTCCACACTTTTGGTGTCTACCGGCTTAAGGTCGCATACAGGCTTGGGTGCGGCATCCGCGGCCCAAAGACCGTGCAGATTGCAATAGGCATATACCGCCACGGGGGTCTCGTCCTTAAGAGCAAAGCTTACGGTGGGCTCGCTGTCGGGATTCAGACATTTTCTTTGTCCGCCGCGGTCGGTCTGCAGGTATACCCATGCAATGTGGTGCTCGCTCGTCATGGGGTGAGCGATGCTTCCCACGCTTACCCTTACCTCGTTTTCCTTAAGCTCCACTATCGGAACGTGCTTTTCCTTGCTTGCGTCGCTCGTGCCGGCTTCAAGCCTTTGCATTTTTTGACCGCAGCACATAAGCGGAACCCCTGCATCGTGGATCATTCCCACGATGTTTCCACAATGGGAGCAAACGTAAAATTTTGTGTTACACATGATAATATCCTCCTGATGATCTTTTTTTGCGCGTCTGATCGCTGTTTAACTGTATTTTATTGACTGAATATTTATTTGATGGGTTCAAAATCGCTTGCACCGTGCTTACAAAGGGGGCATATATAATCCTCGGGAAGCTCCTCGCCCTCGTAAACGTAGCCGCATACCTTACAAACATAACCCTTCTTGCCGTCGGTCTCGGGCTTGGGCTTGACGTTGGACTGATAATAGGTGTACGTCATGGTCTCCTTATCGGAGATCACTCTTGCCTCGCTTATGGAGCAGATGAACATTCCGTGAGTGTCAAGATCCACGTACTGCTCAACCACCAGGGACATAAAGGAGTTGATGTGCCTTGGCAGGAATACCAGCCCGTTGTCCGAGCGAAGGGGAGTGCAATCGGCAAACTTGTTAACGTTTCGTCCGCTTACAAAGCCGAATTTTTCAAATACCGAAAAGGGTGCATCCACGCTGAGACAGTTGATGTTCATCTTGCCCGTTTGCTTTATCACGTGGTGAGAATAATTTTCCTTGTTGATGGTCACCGCAAGACGGTTGGGGGTGTTGGTCACCTGGGTAACGGTGTTGACTATAAGGCCGTTGTCCTTCTTGCCGTCGTTTGAGGTAACGACGTAAAGGCCGTAGCCGATGTTGAACAGTGCGGTAAGATCGTTCTTATTTGCGGTATCGCTTCTGCGAGCGATATATTCCTTGCACAGCTCGTCCGCCATATCGTTTACACTGCTTATGCTGCTCTGGTCAAGGGCAGAGTGTATCTTAACGCAGGCATCGGTAAAGGTGATGTTCTTGCTATTTTCAAGCATTTCCTTCATGACCTTTGCCGCAAGAGGCGCCCAGCTTCCGTTCTCAATGAGTCCTACGGTGCGGTTTGAATAATTGCGGCTTGTAAGATGATGGATAAAGGTTCGCATATAAGGGAAGATATCTGCATTATAGGTGGTGGTTGCAAGCACGAGCTTGCTGAAGCGGAAGGCGTCGGCAACCGCCTTATGCATATCACAACGGGCAAGATCGTACACTACCACCTTGGGACAACCCTTTTCGCGAAGCTTTTCCTCCAACATGGAGACCGCCTTTTTGGTGTTTCCGTATATCGAGGTGTAGGCAATGACGATGCCGTCCTCCTCGGGCTGATAGCTTGACCAGGTATTGTAAAGGTTCAGATAATATCCAAGATCCTCCTTAAGCACGGGACCGTGAAGCGGGCAGATGGTCTTGATATCAAGGGTGGAGGCCTTCTTTAAAAGGGCCTGTACCTGAGCGCCGTATTTGCCTACTATGCCGATAAAGTATCTGCGCGCCTCATCCGCCCAGGGCTCGTTTGCTTCGGGGATGCCGAACTTGCCAAAGCCGTCTGCGGAGAAGAGCACCTTATCGTAGGAATCGTAGGTAACCATTACCTCGGGCCAATGCACCATGGGTGCGGCAACAAAGTGAAGCACGTGCTTTCCAAGCGGAAGGGTATCTCCCTCGTTTATAACCAATCTGTTTTGGGCAAAATCCGTTCCAAAGAAATTCTGCATCATGTTAAATGCCTTCTGAGAGGCAACCACGGTGGTATCGGGATAGACCTTTATAAAATTATGGATATTGGCGGAGTGGTCGGGCTCCATGTGCTGGACTATGAGATAATCCGGTGCCTTTCCGCCAAGAGCGCCCTGAATATTGTCCAACCACTGATGGGTAAATGCGGCGTCCACGGTATCCATTACCGCGGTCTTATAATCGTTAATGACGTAGCTGTTATAGCTGATGCCGTTGGGCACGCTGTACTGACCCTCGAAAAGGTCCACCTTGGTGTCGTTGACGCCTACGTATTTAATGTCTTTTGATATATACATGATCCTTACCTCTTTATTAACCTTTATAATATCATTTGCTGTTTTTATGCATTTATCCCTATTGGGATTATATCACCATTAAGGAAAAAATGCAATATTTTTACAAGCAGTAATTGCTTTGTTATTCTAAAATTTTTCCGTCGGTGGAGACGGTGACTACCTGCCATGGAATAAATTTTCCGCTTTCGGTCAGGGCGCGCTTTACTGCTGCCTCTATACCGCCGCAGCAGGGCACCTCCATGCGCACTACAGTTACGCTTTTGATATTGTTGCTCTTTATTATTTCGGTGAGCTTCTCGGCGTGATCCCCCTGGTCAAGCTTGGGACATCCTATAAGGGTGATGCGGTTACGGATAAATTCATTATGGAAATTGCCGTATGCGTAAGCCGTGCAGTCTGCGGCAACAAGAAGATCTGCTCCGTCAAAGTAAGGGGCATTCACGGGTACCAGCTTTATCTGGCAGGGCCATTGCATAAGCCGGCTTTGAACTTCGGCACGGGAGGGGCGGTACTCCTCTCTCTTGATGGACCTTGATGCGGTGCCCGGACATCCGCAGGGGAGCTTTTTGGCAATCTTCTTTGCCTTTGCAGATCTTACTGCCTCCTCGTTGTAAGCGGGTGCCTCGCGTTCAACAAAGCTTATGGCTCCCGTGGGACAGGCGGGAAGACAGTCTCCCAGACCGTCACAGTAGTCCTCGCGGGTAAGCTCGGCCTTGCCGTTTATCATTTCGATGGCTCCCTCGTGACACGCACTTGCGCAAAGACCGCAGCCGTTGCATTTATCTTTATCTATATTGATTATTTTTCTAAACATTTGTAAATACCTCCTTGCTTTTGTGAGACAATTATAGTATAATACAAGAGAAAAGTATGTTGAATTTTCAACAAAATGGAGAAAATAATGCAAAAATATCTAAAGGTTTTAGAAAAATGCCCGCTTTTTGAGGGTATATCCGGCGAGGATCTGCCCAAGATGCTTACCTGCTTTGATGCCAAGGTGATAAGCTTTGACAAAAAATACACCGTGCTTGCCGAGGGGTCGCGCGGGGGATATATCGGAATAGTGCTTTCGGGCTCGGTGCAGATAAGCCGTAATGACTTTTACGGCAACCGAAGCATAATAACGGGCGCACAGGAGGGGGAGCTCTTCGGAGAGGCCTTTGCCTGCGCGCAGACCGAGCTCACCGTAACGGTCACGGCGGCAGAGCCAAGCACGGTCATGCTTATTAAGGGAGACCATCTGCTTTACACCTGCTCAAACCATTGCGGCTTTCACCAACGCCTCATCTTTAATCTTATGAAGGAGCTTGCTGAAAAGAATATTCAGCTTCATCAGAGCATCGAGATACTCTCCAAGCGCTCCACCGCCGAAAAGCTTACTGCATATCTTGATCTTCAAGCCAAAAGAAGCAAAAGCAGAAGCTTTGATATCCCCTTTGACCGTCAGGAGCTTGCGGATTATCTTCAGGTGGACAGAAGCGGGCTATCCGTGCAGATAGGAAGGCTTGTAAAGCAAGGGATCATAAAGTGCAGAAAGAATCATTTCGAATTACTGTGATCTCAAATGCCATCAAGCCATCTCGCGCGAGATGTAAGGATATTATAAAAATACGATCAAAAAAACGCAAATTTCTTATACAATTATGCGCATTTTGTGGTAAAATAACACAAAAATAAGGTGCACCCTCATATTTGCAGCTTTGTTATTCGGAGGAAGGATATATTATGAGTGAAAAAAGAAGCAGCTTTTCGGGCAAAATAGGATTTGTGCTTGCAGCGGCGGGATCTGCAGTGGGGCTTGGCAACATCTGGCGCTTCCCGTATCTTGCGGCACAGCACGGCGGAGGAATATTCCTGCTTGTGTACGTTGCCCTTGCAATAACCTTCGGCGTGGCGCTTATGTCGACAGAAATTGCCATAGGCAGAAAAACCGGACAGAGTGCCATTGGTGCGTATACTTCGCTTGATAAGCGCTTCAGGTTTCTTGGTGTGCTTGAATCCATAGTGCCCATCATTATTTTGCCCTACTATTCGGTAATAGGTGGCTGGGTAACCAAATATCTTGCGGTATTTGTCAGCGGCGGCATAGGTGATGCCGCGCAGGACCACTACTTTGACGGCTTTATTTCCCAAACGGGTGAGCCTATAATATGGTTTCTTATATTTGTGGGTATCACCGCCTTGATAGTGCTTTTCGGGGTGGAAAAGGGCATAGAAAAGGTCAGCAAATTTATGATGCCCGTGCTTGTGGTGCTTACGGTGGGAATTGCTGTATATTCAATGTGTATGCCGGGTGCTCTTGAGGGAGTATTGTATTACCTCAAGCCCGACTTTTCCAAATTTTCCGTAACCACAGTGCTTGCGGCGATGGGTCAGCTGTTTTATTCCATGAGTATAGCTATGGGTATTATGATAACCTATGGCTCGTATATGAAAAAGAACGTAAGCATCTCCTCGTCGGTAAAGCAGATAGCGCTTTTTGATACGGGCATCGCCTTCTTTGCGGGACTCATGGTGATCCCTGCCGTGTTCTCCTTCTCCGGAGGAAACGAGGCGGCACTCGGAAAGGGTCCGGGACTTATGTTCGTTACCCTTCCCAAGGTCTTTGCAAGCATTGACGGTGTAGGAGGAACTATAGTGGGAGTTCTGTTTTTCCTGCTCGTGCTCTTTGCCGCCCTTACAAGCTCCATCTCCCTTATGGAGACCGTAGTCTCGGTATTGAAGGACAAATTCGGCTGGAGCAGAAAGCGGACCTGTCTTATAGTATTTATAGGCTGCATCATGCTGGGTCTGCCCTCGTCGCTTGGCTTCGGTCTGCTTAAGGATATCTCTATTGGCTCAATGACCATTCTTGATATCTTTGATTTTGCCGCGAACAGTATAATAATGCCCATTGCCGCCCTTATAACCTGCATTTTCGTAGGCTATGTCTTAAAGCCCAAGGCACTTATACAGGAGCTGGAGATAGGGGGAAAATTCACGGCCAAAAGGATGTTCACCGTGATGATAAAATACATTGCCCCGATCTTCATAGTATTGATACTTGCTTCCTCCGTGCTTGAAGCATTTGGCATAATGAAGATATAAATTAAAGCTTAAAAGCGCCCGCCTGCAAATTTGCAGGCGGGCGCTTTTTTATGTGCTCGGACGACTTTAACCAAACGTGCACGGGATCATATTATATATGTAAGGGCGCTTTGCCCTAAAAAGAACGGAGGCAATAAAAATGGCGACTTTTACAAATAGAGCAACATTATCCTATAACGGAGGAACCGTTAATTCTAACGTGGTGTCGGGTGAAATACTCGGCAGAATTACGGTAAGCAAGACCGCGATCGGCGACGGCTATTCGGTGGGCGAGCCCGTAACCTATATAGTCAGCATCATAAATACGGGCGAGACCGTCCTTAACGGCATCACCCTCACCGACGATCTGGGCGCATATCAACTCGACGGTCAGACCGTTGTTCCCCTTGATTACGTTGATGGCTCGGCGGTCTACTACGTCGGAGGCATCGGGCAGGGAAGTCCCGCGGTGGAGGCGGGGCCGCCCCTTGTGATAAGCGGATTATCCCTTCCCGCGGGCGGAAACGCCCTGATAGTCTATCAGGCGGTTCCAAACGGCTTTGCTTCGCCTGCGGCTGATGGCAATATCACCAACAACGTAACGGCGGATGCCGACGGATTATGCACCCCCGCCGAGGCAAGCAACGACCTTGCGGTGCGCACGGGAGCAGAGCTTGATATAAACAAGGCGATAGAGCCTGCCGTTGTAGTTGAGAACGGAACCCTCACCTATACCCTTACCGTTATCAACAGCGGTAACAACGATGCGGTAGCCACCGACGACGTGGTAATTACCGACGTGTTTGATCCCGTTTTGACCGACATCACCGTCAGATATAACGGGGTTATTTGGACCGAAGGGGTAAATTACACCTATGACGAGCAAACAGGTGAGTTTGCGACACTTCCCGGCCAGGTGACCGTCCCTGCGGCAACCGCAACGAGAGACCCCGAAACGGGACTCTGGAGCACCGAGCCAGGTGTGAGCGTTATTACCGTAAGCGGCAACCTTGCCTGCCAATAAGGAATTGATCTTGGCGGTTAAAAATTAATAAGTATTAAAACTAACGCATATGCACTTATGATGGGAGAGCCCGTGTCATAAGTGCATTTTTGCGCCCATCCTCGGTTTTGTGATAATATGCTTGAGCTTTGTGATACCCTATTGAATTTTTAAAATGATATTGCTATAATTTATATACCGTTCACTTGTCCGTTTTCAGGTAAAATAACTCCAAGGCTGCGGAGCTTTGCCAAAGGAGAGCAAATGCCCTCCGAACGGGTCGACACACATAATTGACATATATATATTATAATAAAAATAGTGCTTAAATATATCTAATTATTTTTTGCATATACAACATCAATCACGCGTTTGGGCCGACAAGGTGGATATAGTGCTATTTTGGTTAATTTTGTGCTATTTTTACATCGAAAATTTATGTGTAATTTTGCTAGCCTTCAGGTATTGACAAAGCAAAATTTGCATTGTAGAATTTTAGCATATGGTTCGCGACCTATATGTATAATTTATTGAAGAGCCCGGTGCTCCCACCGGAGCTCCTGCTACCGACGCTCCCACCGATGCTCCCACTGCAGGCAACGTACAGAACCCTGCCAACAACGGTTGGATCGTTCGGGTTGCAGTTGCAGCTGTAGTTGTAATTGCTGTTATAGTAGTTGTAATTGTTGCAGGTAAGAAAAAAGCCGAATAATATTGAAACTATCATCTTAAAACGTAAAAAAGGCGGGGAATTCGATATAAAATGCGGATATGCCTTGCTTAAGCAGTGGAAAAAGGCACGAGCATGAAAGATAAAAAAGAAAGGAACGTATTATGAAAAAATTACTGATCACTTCTGTGGCGTGTATGCTTGCACTGTTTTTGTGTGCTTGCTCCGCGCCCACGGCAACGGTGACCCCATCGGGATCAAGCGAGCCTCAGCCCTCGGCATCTGCGGGAGTTCAGGAAATGCAGGAGCTGGGAAGCTACGTACAAAAGCCCTCCGTGAGAGATTACACCTATTCCTGGTGGCCTGATGCCCCGATAATGGATGAGGATCACAGCTTCTGCGTTCAGACGGGATATTACGGCATAAGCTTTTCCGCCGTAAACGGCATGCCACAGAGCCTTGGCTACATATCCGGGGAGTATACTCAGACTCAGGCGCTTGTGCAGGATAAAAGCGTTATCAATGCTCTTGCCCAAATATCGTCGGTAGCCGCCACGGTAAAGACCGATGCGCTCTACACCTTCTCGGGCAAGGTAAACTGTGCGGCCTATAGCACCTCGCCCATAAGGATAATAGAATCGGGGCAGTATATGCAATCCTTTGAGGTGGGTGCGCTTGCTTACAATGATGCAAACGGTAACGAAAAAGAGGATCTTTACGGACGCCTTGAGATAAAGGCCACACCGCGATATTTTGCCCTTAATTATCAGATGTTTTTTAAGGAAAAGATAAACGACGTGGATATTTCCTTTGCTCTTGGCTTTGCAAATGCCAAAGCAAGTGTAAACGATGCCAACAACACCGCCATTGTCACCCTTGAAAACGGCACGGGCTTCGTGGCGTATATGCCCAATGGACGTCTCAGCTTTGACAACGGAGTCCTCACCTTAATAAAAGAGGGCATAAGCTTTGAAAAAAAGAATACCACCGACGGCCTCAGCGTCATCATTATTCCCTCGGAATCACCCTCCGAGGCGGATCTTGCATATTATAATGCCGTAGCAGGCGTAACGGTAAAGGGTACCACGGTCACGCCCAAGGAGGGCAGAGGTGCCACCGTGGATTTTGATGCCTTGCGCGGCGTTTGGGTGTTTAACACCAACGGTATGTGCACAACTATAGGCTCGGGCTTTGCGGACCGTGACAAGCAGAATATTGCCGACAGAATAAAATTTGATATAACCAATGAATCTGACGTTACGGTAAAGGTGCCCGTCTCCTTCAATAAGGACAGAGGCGCCTGTGTTGATGGCTTTGGCCCCATGCTCCGTGATGCCGTAACCGGCGAGCCTATGGGTCTGCAAATGCAGATATCAAAGAACTGGCATCCCTATACGGGTGATCACCGTAACCAGTGGTATTACGGCCTTGACGGAAGCTGGTATCATAATATTACTTATATCGAGGTTCCCGCACGCTCCACCGTTACCTACGAATATATGAACGTATTTAACAACTACGGTAACGTTTCGGTTGCAAGCCACGGTCAGCTCTGCCTCATCGGATGGCCCGCAAGGTCCACTCATCAGATATGGCATACCAGCACCATAGGCTCTGTGGGTGAATCCTTCTGCTATGATCCGGATCTTACTTGCGGATATGACTTCATAAACGATATCCGCGGAGTTGGCTTCGATCCTACAAACAGCGGCAATCAATACCTTTGGGGCTGTAACCACGGCGGCGGAAACTTCATCTGGTACGGTGATTACGGCAGAAACGTCAAGGACGGCGAGGTATTTACCGTCGGATATAAAAACATGAAGGTGTTTTATAAGACCTACGCCCCCAACATGGCGGAGATAATCTTTAGCGGTGTTACTCAGGATGACGCGGTAGAGTTTACCTTTACCGCAGTTATTGCAAGGACCAACGACGTCTCCCGCGCCACTCACACCTTTGAATACAAATTCGTTAAGGATGTTACCTTTGAGCGTATGGCGTTTTATCAGTTTGGCGGTGACCGACATTCAAGCGGCCGCTGGAACGGCATCACTATAGGTAACAATGACGGCCCCATAGAGTTCGAGCTTAACGGTACCGCTTATGGCGAGCATGCTCTTATAGAAAAACGCGACATTTCGGGATATATAGGCGGAGAAATGCAACGCATAGAGGTGCCGGGTGAGGGGCTTTGGATAGCATATACCGACAGCCATAAAAAGGTAAATACCGACAGCCTTCCGGGTGAAAATGCGAACAAGACCCTGAGTCTGCTGGAATACGATGCCTTCCTTAACGGTAAGCACTATTCCAAGCCTGCATTTAACGTTCGCACCACCGAAATGTTTATGGAAAATATTATCGAGCTCTGCCCCTCTAAAGATGTGGGCAATACCATTAAGGCGGGCAGTACGGTAAAGGGTGCCGTTGAATATCTCAATCTGCCTCCGCAGAGATCCGCCCTTTATTGTCACAGTGAGCTGCTTAAGAGCTTTCCCGCGGAGGAGTTTGACACCTGGAAGCTTGCCTACCGATATGCAATGGGGGATAAGACCACCGTTACCGCCGCCAAGGGCAGTGTGGTAAGAAATTATCCCATCGCCATTGCCGCTGACGGCAACGAGGGCACCGTAGCCCAGATCACCGTTAAGGGCGGGATAAGCTTCCTTCCAATCACCTTCCGAGGCCTTGATTCTCACAAGGGCTATAAGCTCCAGAAGCAAAACGGAAGCGCTTGGGAGACCGTGGATCAGTCCTATTTCGGCAACGATTTCTGGCAGACCTATTACGATCCCGAGACAGACTCCTACGAGATCACCTATAACGTGGAGCATAACGGAGATCCCAATGCTGCATATACGTATCGCCTTGTGAAGGAGGGTTGACGGTAACAGCTTTGCATAGGCGGGTATACGCTTGCTGAAAAATTGCGTTTTCAAAAGCACTTACGGTAAACCAAAAAGCGTTTATCGTAGGTGCTTTTTAATATCTGCAAGAGCAGAGGCGAAAAAAACGTGTCGAAATAATACTTGCATATGTGTGCAGTTGTAAAATACAAAAAATATTAAAAACATACTATATATTGTGTTTTTATTATTGACATAGCGCAATATATATGTTATACTATACGCGAAAAATGCGCACGGGACAAGTGTGCCTCGGTGCAGATTATGCTTAAAATCGACATATTTCGTAAAGTTTTGGGAGGATGGCATGAATATTCAAGGGTATCAAAAGCTCACCTTGCTCGACTATCCCGGCAAGACCGCCTGTACGGTCTTTACGGGCGGATGCAATTTCAGGTGCCCTTTTTGTCACAATGCCTCCCTGGTAAACCGTCCGACGGGGTATAATACCTCCAACGAGGAGGTGCTTGCCTATCTTGAAAAGCGCAAGGGTCTGCTCGACGGAGTCTGCATCACGGGTGGCGAGCCTCTGCTGCAGGGGGATATAAAGGAGTTCATATTGAAGGTCAAAGCCATGGGCTACTCGGTAAAGCTTGACACCAACGGAAGCCTGCCCGAGCGCCTTGAGGAGCTGCTTAGCGCAGGAGTGCTGGATCTTGTGGCAATGGACGTAAAAAACTCGCCGAGCCTCTACAGCCTTACCGCGGGGCGGGAGGTCGAAATAAAAAGCATAGAAAGAAGCCTCAGCCTGCTAAAGGAAAGCGGCGTGGAATACGAGCTCAGGACCACCGTGGTGGAGGGTCTGCATACGGCCCAGTCCCTTACCGAGCTTGCCCAATGGATAGGCAGCGTTCCGAAATACTTCCTGCAGGGATACGTAGACTCGGGGGAGATATTGGGGGATGCCGCGGCGCTCGGTGCCTTCAGCCCCGCAAAAATGCGCGAGCTTCTTAAAGAGGTTCAAAAATATATACCCTCAGCGGCGCTGAGAGGGGTAGAGTAGTAAATAAATGTGTAACGACATTATTATATTAGTAAAGTGAGGAAAAACCATGTATCGCGTAGTAAAACGAGACGGAAAAATTGCAGATTTTAATATTGCAAAGATATCCGACGCAATCAAAATGGCATTTGAAGCGTGCCAGAGACAGTTCAACGACAACATTATAGATTTTCTTGCCCTTAAGGTAACCTCGGACTTTGAGCCCAAGATAAAGGATCAGCTCATTGCGGTGGAGGACATTCAGGACAGCGCCGAGACCGTGCTTGTTCAGGCAGGCTATGCCGACGTTGCAAAGGCGTATATTCTCTATCGCCGTCAGCGCGAAAAGCTGCGTAATATGCAGTCCACCATCCTTGACTATAAGGAGGTAGTGGACAAGTACGTTAAAAATATCGACTGGCGTGTTAAGGAGAATTCCACCGTTACCTATTCGGTAGGCGGACTTATTCTTAGCAACTCGGGCGCCATTACCGCCAACTATTGGCTCAGCGAGATCTATGATGACGAGATAGGTAACGCTCACAAGAATGCCGATATCCACGTTCACGACCTTTCCATGCTCACCGGCTACTGCGCGGGATGGTCCTTAAAGCAGCTCATTCAGGAGGGTCTCGGCGGCGTTCCGGGCAAGATCACCTCTGCCCCCGCAAAGCACCTTGCCACCCTCTGCAATCAGATGGTAAACTTCCTTGGCATCATGCAGAACGAGTGGGCGGGCGCTCAGGCCTTCTCCTCCTTTGATACCTACCTTGCTCCCTTCGTTAAGGCGGACAACCTCAGCTACGATGCGGTCAAAAAATGCATCGAGTCCTTCGTTTGCGGTGTAAATACCCCCAGCCGTTGGGGTACTCAGGCTCCCTTCAGCAACATCACCCTTGACTGGGTGGCCCCTGCCGACCTTGCCGATGAGTACGTTATCGTGGGCGGCGAGCGCCTTGACTTTAAGTATAAGGATTGCAAAAAGGAAATGGATATGGTAAACCGTGCCTTCATCGAGGTAATGATCGAGGGTGACGCCAACGGCCGCGGCTTCCAGTATCCCATCCCCACCTATTCCATCACCGCGGATTTCGACTGGTCCGAGACCGAGAACAACAAGCTTCTCTTTGAAATGACCAGCAAATACGGCACCCCCTACTTCTCCAACTACGTTAACAGCGATATGGAGCCCTCCGACGTGCGCAGTATGTGCTGCAGACTCCGTCTTGACCTGCGTGAGCTTCGCAAAAAGTCGGGCGGCTTCTTCGGAAGCGGCGAGAGCACCGGTAGCGTGGGCGTTGTTACCATAAATATGCCCAGGATCGCATATCTTGCCACCGATAAGGCGGATTTCTTCAAGCGCCTTGACCATATGATGGACATTGCCGCACGCTCCCTTAAGGTAAAGAGGACCGTCATCACCAAGCTTCTTGACGAGGGTCTCTATCCCTATACCAAGCGTTACTTGGGCACCTTCAACAACCACTTCTCCACCATCGGTCTTGTGGGTATGAACGAGGCCGGCCTTAACGCTAACTGGCTCAGAAAGGATATGACTCATAAGGAGACTCAGGAGTTCACCAAGGAGGTGCTCAACCATATGCGCGAGCGCTTGAGCGACTATCAGGAGATGTACGGAGACCTTTATAACCTTGAGGCCACCCCTGCTGAGAGCACGGCTTACCGTCTTGCAAAGCACGACCGCAACCGTTACCCCGACATCATCTGCGCTTCCGAGGGCGAAACTCCCTACTACACCAACAGCTCGCATCTGCCTGTGGGCTACACCGACGATATCTTTACCGCCCTTGATATTCAGGATGAGCTCCAGACCCTATACACCTCGGGCACCGTATTCCACGCCTTCATCGGCGAGAAGCTGCCCGATTGGAAGGCCGCGGCATCCATCATCCGTAAGATCGCGGAGAACTATCGCTTGCCCTATTATACCCTGTCTCCCATATACTCGGTATGCAGAGAGCACGGCTATATCAGCGGTGAGAAGTACACCTGCCCCGAGTGCGGCGCCAAGACCGAGGTCTATAGCCGTATAACCGGATACTATCGTCCGGTTCAGAACTGGAACGACGGTAAATCTCAGGAGTATAAGGAGCGTAAGTGCTACGATATCGCAAACTCCAAGCTTACCCACGGTGCTCCCGTAAAGGAGGAGGCTAAGTGTGAGGATTGCAAGCCCGCGCTTGCCGACGGAGTATATCTCTTTGCTTCTCCCACCTGCCCCAACTGCAAAATAGCGGTCACCCTTCTTGATAAGGCGGGCATCGGCTTTGAAAAGATCATGGCAACCGAAAACGTTGCACTTACCGAGTCCCTTGGCATCAAGCAGGCGCCCACACTTGTAAGGGTCGCAGGCGGCGAGGTAACAAAATACGTTATGATCCCCGAGATAAAGAAATTCATCCAGGGCATCAACTGATAAACCAACGGGCGGCAAGGCCGCCCGTATTTTTCTGATAAAGGTGATATTATGTACGATATAATTATAATCGGAGCAGGTCCTGCAGGCCTTACCGCCGCAGTATATGCCAGAAGAGCAAATAAGACGGTGCTGCTGCTTGACCGCGCCGCCTTCGGCGGACAGATAGCCTTTTCTCCCAAGGTGGAAAATTATCCCGCGTTTGAATCCATAAGCGGAAGCGAGCTTGCCGATAAAATGGTGGAGCAGGTGCTCTCTCAGGGTGCGGACGTTGAGATAGAGGACGTTTGCGGCATTGAGGATAACGGTGCTGTAAAGACCGTTTTAACCGCCGACGGCAACCGCTACGAGTGCAAGAGCGTCATCATTGCGGGCGGAGCCAAGCACCGCAGACTGAACGTTCCAAACGAGGAAAAATTCCTTGCCGACGGGATCTCCTTTTGCGCGGTGTGCGACGGCGCCTTCTACAGCGGCAAGGAGGTAATACTTATCGGGGGCGGCAACTCGGCACTTCAGGAGGCCATCCTCTTAAGCGAGACCTGCAAAAAGGTCACGGTGGTGCAGAACCTCGACTTCCTCACGGGGGAGCAAAAGCTGCAGGATATCCTTGCAAAGCGGGATAACGTGGAGGTCATCCTTGGCACGGTCGTTGATAAGGTGGATGATACCGAGACCTTCAGCGCCATCACGGTAAAAAAGGTCTCGGACGGCACTCTCAGCAAGCTTTATGCCGACGGAATGTTCCTTGCCATAGGTCTTGAGCCCGACAATAAAGCCTTTGAGGACATCGTTGAGCTTGATGCCAACGGCTACGTTGATGCGGGGGAGGATTGCCTCACCAAGACACCCGGCGTGTTCGTTGCGGGGGATTGCCGCAAAAAGGCGGTGCGTCAGGTCACTACCGCTTCGGCAGACGGCGCAGTTGCCGCCATTGCCGCCTGCAGATATATAGACGCATTGTGATGTATTGACAAAACAGTGGCTATGTGCTAATATTTTCGTACCGAGTATGCTCGGTACGTTTTTTTTAAATTGGAGTTTTTATGGACCCGATGTTTTTTATAACAAATATTCTGCTCGGTGTCGGGCTTGCCATGGATGCCTTTTCGGTATCCCTTGCCAACGGCTTGAACCAACCCTGTATGGGTAAGGGAAAAATGTGCGGTATGGCGGGGGTGTTTGCCTTCTTTCAGGCCATTATGCCCCTTATAGGGTGGCTGTGTGTGCATACTCTGCTTGAGTATTTTAAGGCATTCGAGCCATTTATTCCATGGATAGCCCTTGTGCTTCTTTGCTATATCGGGGGCAAAATGATATACGA
>JAFXDC010000067.1 GCA_017516345.1 Clostridia bacterium
AAAAGCATATAGTGAAATGTTTTGCTTTTGCAAAACGTGAAATAATGTGCTAACGCACATTGTGAAATATCTCGCCTGCTCGATGTGAAATGAAATTTGCCCACGTCCGCGCAAGCGGACATTTCACATTTGCGTCAGCAATATTTCACCGCGAAGCGATTTCACTTGCCCGTAAGGGCAAATTTCGTTGCGTACCTGCTCTACGGCAGGTACGCATGAAGGAGTGCTTTATATTTTTTCGTATACTTTTATTAAAAATGATACTTTTTTGACGTAGTCGGAGGTCTCCTTATATGGGATATCGGTAAGAACGCCGTTTTTGCTGTAGCTTGGATCTTTAAGCCATGCCTCCACCCTTGCAGGACCTGCGTTGTAGGCGGCAAGGATGCTTTCGGTGGAATCGAATCTTGTTTTAAGATAGGCGATAAATGCACATCCGAAGCGGATATTTGTATCGGCATCCAGCAAAAGCTCTTCACTATACCCGATCTTTTCCTTTTGTGCTACCCATTTTGCGGTCACGGGCATGAGCTGCATGACCCCCACCGCACCTGCATTGCTTACCGCATCGTGCTTGCCGCGGCTTTCAACGAATATTACCGCTTGCACGAGCTCGGGGTCAATGCCGTAATGCGCACTCCATTTTGTCACCGATGCCTCGTGCTTATCGGCGCAATCCTTAAGCTTATTATACGCACCGCCCAGCACCAATGCTCCCAATAGCAGGATCACTGCCAACAGCGCGCACGTCCACAGGGCAACTGCTTTTCCTTGCTTTTTTCTCACAAATACTCCAATGGCAGGTCGCCCTTCTCCACCCTTTTCATACTCTTGATGCCAAGATATATCGACACTCCCACGACCAGGAATGCGCAAAGGAACCAGATAAGGTTAACAAAGCCAAACATAAATATTATAGGGGTCATGCTTCCGTCGGGATATTGGTTGCAGGTGTTTATTATCTCGCCTATTGCTCCCACAAGGTTTACAACGTGCAGACTGAGGCAGTTTACCGCCATACCTATGATAAGGCATAATGCGGAAACGTCCACAACTGCGGGGCTTTTGTGCTTGCTTGATATCATAAGCACGGTAAAGCCGCCCGTTGCCACCAGGCCTCCTGCACGGGCAAGCAGCACGTTTATCGGCACGGTTACAAGTCCGTCGGATGCAAAAAACATATAATTAATAACAAATCCAAAGGAGATCGCGGCGCTGATAAAGGCAAGCGCCATGATCCCCACCTTTATCCAATGAACCACTCCCAGCCCCTTTATATTTCTATGCTCGTGAGTGTAGATTATTCTCTCTAAAAACAGAGGGATGAGGTCAAGCAGCATAAGGAGCATGGAAAGGTGTCCCATTATCTCCTCGGAGAAAAATTTCGCTCCGCTCTGAAGCTGGGTATTTATATGCACCAGGCAGAACATCACCGCGCACACAAGCCCAAGCGCATAGGGCAGATATTTACTTCTGAAAAAGCTTTTCATTACGTTTCACCAATTATTCCGATTCTGATCTATTGTATTTTTTCCAACCTGCAAGCGGTTTTTTTATTTTAAGCGCACGCTTTACTCCCATGGCAAGCGGTACTCCCACGGCATAAACGCTTACCGCCTCGCAGAGGGCAAAGATGCCCATATATCCCGCGTATGCCAAGGCGTCGCCGCCCCCCATATAATAATACACTATTACGGGTGCCACCATAAGGGTATTAAATATCACCGGATATATGCCCGAGATGAGCAGGCTTTTGCTTCTGTTACAAAAATATGCCGCCAAAAGGGTGGCAAGCGAGCCTACGATGACGTCGGCAAGCACTCCGCCTCCAAGGATATTTGCAAGCAGGCACCCTATCGCAAGGCCGGGTATGGCCTCGGGCATAAGATATGCCAAAAGACTCAAGCCCTCGGAGAGCCTGAACTGGAAGGCGCCGAAGGAAATGGGGGCAAGAAGTGTGGTAACCGTGGCGTAGAGGGCGGCAATTATTGCCGAGAGCGCCACAAAGCGTATTTTATTGCTCGTATTCATTTTTTACTCCTTAGTTTTGTTTTTTCGGACAGGATGGTCTCGAACTGTCCGTCTGATATTAAGGCATCAGATACCTTTATCCCTTTTTACCTTGTTTATAAGCTCCACGTAAGCCGCTCTGACGTCCACCAGGATATCCTCCCAACGGTTTACGATGCTTTGTGAGGCATTGATGCCCATCTGTCTGTTACCGTCAAGGTCTGCAATGATGCTTTTTATGACCTCTGCCGCCTCAGCGGGATCATCCGCGGTAAGATAGCCGTTCTCGCGGTCACGGATGCACTCAGCGGCGTTACTGCCTCTAAGCAGAAGTGCGGGCACTCGGTTTAAGGACGCCTCCTGGAGAGTAATGGGTGCGTTATCGTACATACTTGGGAAGAAGAACAGGTCGCTTCTTAAGTACAGACCCTGAAGCAGCTCCTTTTTTGTGACCCTTCCGACGTACGCCACCCTTGAGGAGATGCCGAGCTTGTCCGCATACGCCATTATTGCTTTTCCATGGTCTCCCGCACCCGCCACGGTAAGGGATACGGGGATCCCCTGTCTTGTAAGCAGGGCCACGGTATCAAGCACCAGCTTATGATTCTTTTGCCATATAAGCTGACCAACGAACAGTATCTTAAGTCCGTCACAGGGAAGAGGATAGGCCTCGTTTGCGGCGCTGATATATTTCTCGGGGTCATCCGGATAGAAGCAATCGCAATCCACGCCGTTGGGCATGACTCCTATCTCCCCCTTAAAGCCGTAGGAGCGCAAGGTCTCGGCTGTGCCGTTATTTACCGCCCATACAGCGTCGGCATTGTTATAAAGCTTTAAGATATATCTTACACCGAACTCGGCAAAGCGCTTTGAGTGGGTGTAGGCAAGAAAATCATCGTAAAACTTGGAGTGAAAGGTGGTGACGTAGGGCACTCCGAGCTTACGCGCCATCTTAAGTCCGTAGCGGCCCATCATAAACGGAGAGTGGCTATGGATTATATCGGCGCCGTAGGAGAGCACCTCTCTTCGCATCTTTACCTGAAGCTCAGGAAGGGCGGGATGCGCCTCTGTGCCCGTGGGCAGAGAGGGACAGGTAAGCACGCGATATGGGAATACCTCGTTATGCTTGCCGCAATTGGGGGTGCACACTATACAGCTGTCCCCCATGGAATTTAAAGTTTTGGCGTAATTATCCACCACCTTGACCACTCCGTCAATATGTGGATAATAGGAATCCACGAACTGAATTACCTTTAATCCTTTATCCTGCACTTTTTCACCCTCATTCTAGCTTTGACCCTAAGACAGGTCAAAATACATATAGATTTTAACACAGCATGCAAGAGGTGTCAATCTTCCTTTGCAATAATTGCTCTTACGACCGCGCTTGCCGCCATCAGACCCGCCGCACCCGGCACGAATGCCATGCTTCCCGGCACCCGCTCCCCCGTCCTTATGGGCTGCTCACGGGAAAATACCACGGTTAACGAGTCGATCCCCTCCTTTTTAAGGCGGGTACGCATTACCCGCGCAAGAGGACAGCCCGAGGTGTTGAAGATATCCGTGATCTCCAGCATTTCGGGACGGAGCTTATTGCCGGTTCCCATGCAGCTGATGATCCCCACTCCGTTTTGCTTGCATTTTTTTATTATTGCCACCTTTGCCGCAACGGTATCCACCGCGTCGATGACAAAATCAAAGCTCTCCAGGCAGAGCTCGTCTATATTATCCTGAAGCACGAACTGCTTTCTTGCATCCACCACAGCATCGGGAGAGATGTCCTTGGCGCGTGCCTTGAAGACCTCGCACTTATCCATTCCCACTGTGGATTCAAGGGCTATGAGCTGACGGTTCAGGTTGCTATCCGATACCGTATCGCCGTCCACCGCCATGATATATCCAACCCCCGAGCGCACCAGCGCCTCGGCGGCATACGAGCCAACTCCCCCCAAGCCGAAGACCGCCACGCGGGCATTCTTCAGGCGGGCAAGCCCCTCTTTTCCTATAAGCATTTCGGTTCTGTCGCTGTTCATTGCTCCTCCTGCGCCTTAAGCGCCTGCTTTATCATGTCATGATACTCATTTTTTACCTGCTCGGGGTAGACGATACTGCTCTGCCCCAGCATGAATACCCATGAATAGAACACAGGGGAGGGAGCGACAAGCAGAAATGCCCTCATTCTGTCCCCATGGCGCGACGTAAAGATATCCTTACCGAAGCGGTCTATTACCACCCCTATTTTTTGTGCGGGGAATTCTATCTCAAGCTTTATGGGGTCTCCCGCAAACATACCGAAGGTGCGCGCGGCGTAGTCTCTCAGATCCTCGGGCTCCTTTTTTCTGTCGGCATCGCTTATGCGGATGTCCTTCATCTTATCTACCCTGAAATTTGAGAGTGCACCGTAGCGCTCGTGATGGGCCACAAGGTAATAATTCTCGCTGTCCCAGCTTAAAAGATATGGGCTTACCTCGTACCTTTGCCCGTTACGGCGTGGCACCATGGTCTTGTCGGGGGCATATTCGTAATATAAAAAGGATATACGCTTGCCTCGGTTTATTGCCTCGTGCAGAGTATCCACGTTATACAGAAGCCCCTCGTTCTCGGTCTTGACCCTGCCCGAAACGTAGACGCTTCGGTTTAGCTCCCTTGCCTGATGCACGCTTGCAAGCCCCTGAAGCTTTTTTATTATGCTCTTACTTTTTTTGGAGCTTACCGACCTGCTTGCCGCCACGGCGTCCGCCAAAAGCTTAAGCTCGGCAAGCTCGAAATCCCTGCTTGCAAGGTAATATCCGCCATCCCTTGCGATATCAAGCCCCGCCTCGGTGAGCAGGTCGATATCGCTGTAGACGCTCTTGCGCTCGGCGTTTATCCCGAGTCCGCGCAGGTGCTCAAGGATATCCTGCATGCTTAATTTGTGATCCTCATCGCTTCTTTGATAAAGCAATCTTGCAATTTCAAGGGTCTTACGCTTCTGATTCTCGTTACCCGCCATTTTTATCTCCTTAAATACGGATATTATTGCTTGGTTTAGGTATTATTGCTCGGTAGCCTCGCCAAGCAGACCCCTTGCATCGGCATCGCTCGGGAGCTCCAGCTTGCTCAGCTTTTCCTGTATCCTTCTGGTCTTGTCCACCGCCTCATAGATATCATCACGCGCGCCGTCAAGCTTCTTTTGGGTCCTTTCAAGCAGCTCGCCGAATTTTCCGAAATCCTTCTTTATGCCCTCCACTGCCTTCCAGACGGCACTTGTTTTCTTCTGTATCTCAAGTGTGCGGAAGCCCATCTGCAGAGAGTTAAGGAATGCGCCCAGCGTGGTGGGGCCCATAACGGTTATGCGGTACTCTCTTTGGAGAAGCTCAAGCAGCTCCACGTCCGCCGCAACAAAGGAGTAGAGTCCCTCGGTGGGCAGATACATAATGGCAAAATCCGTGCTGTAGGGAGGCGCTATGTATTTATCCTTGATGGTGCGGGCATTGTGCTTAACGTCGGCAATGAGGCTCTTGGTCTGTGCCTCCTGAGCCGCAACGTCCCCGTTTTCGCGGGCGTCCATAAGGCGCTGATAGCTCTCTATGGGGAATTTACTGTCGATAGGAAGGAAGATATCCTTGTTGTCGTCCTTACCCGGGAGCACGATGGCAAACTCCACCACGTCGTTACTGCGCGGTCTTATCTTAACGTTAGCGCGGTACTGATGGGGGCTCAATATCTGCTCAAGCAATGCGCCAAGCTGCATCTCTCCCCAGGTTCCCCTTGTTTTTACGTTTGTAAGCACCCTTTTAAGGTCGCCCACTCCCGCCGCCAATGCATTCATCTCTCCAAGGCCCTTATTGACAGCGTCAAGGCGCTCGCTGATGGCGTTAAAGCTTTCGTTAAAGCGCTTGTTGATGGTGCTTGAGAGCTTTTCGTCCACGGTCTCCTGCATCGCCTGCAGGCTTTCGCGGTTTGCATTGTTCATTTTATCAATGCTGTCGGTAACCCCTTTTCTGATGGCATCCAGGCGGTTCTCGGTGCTTTCCTGAAGGCGATGCAGACTGTCCCTCTGCGCCTTGTCGCTCTGGGAGATACCGTCGTTTATCTGCTTTATAAGATTTTGGTTATTTGTCGCAAGCTCGCTACGGGTGCCTCTGTTGTCCTCAAGCATGGCTCTGCGAAGGCTCTCGGTGCTGTCCCCGAGCTGCTTTATAAGGCTCTGCTTAAGCTCCTCGTTTTCCTTCCTGAGCTGAGCCAAAAGCTCGGCGCTTGAGTCCTTAGTGCCAAGCCTTGTTACCTTGGCCGCCAGCACGATGGTCATAACAAGGCAGAGCACGCCAAGGGCAATTGCTATGATCTCATAAGGTGTCATAATTATCTCTTCCTTTAAGTTTTTTGCTTTTTTACCCGCTTTCGGGCTTACGAAAGGGGTCGGTACAGAGTGTCCAGCTTATCCGCAAGGGAGTCGCAGATAGGCTTAAGGCGCTCTATGGCGCCCAGCACGTAGTAGGGGTTGAAGTCCTTCCCTGCGGTTATATCTCTGCGAAGCATCACCTGTCCGTTTGCCGCAATGGCGGTGGTTTCCCTACGCTCATCAAAGGCGAAGTTAAGGATATCAAGGATATCGTCCTGCTCGCTCAGGTCATACTCATAGAGCTGACCCACCACGATGCGCACCCTACTGTCCGCGTCGCTTACGGCTACGTGGACGTTAAGGAGCATATCCTCGGTCTCAAGCTCGAGGGTAAACATGGCTCCGCCCTTTACGCTTTTCATTTTGTAGGGTATCCTCTCCTTGACAAGGGTGGCAAGAAACAGGGCGGAGTTATTCATCCTCATCCTCCGCAGGGGTGGCTGTACGCATCATCTGCTCCATTGCCTCGGCGTCGCAGAAGATGAGTCTGTATGCATTTCTTACAAGCTCGGCGTTATAGGCCGCCATTGAGTACATCTCCTCAAGGCCCGTAACGGTGGTATCCACGGTCTGAAGCTGGGAAAGCTTACCGTTTGCAAAGACAAGGTTTGCCCCCGGCATTACTGCATTTAACACGTTGAGCCTTCGCGCTATCTCCTTTTGGTCAAGGCCTGAGCAGCTTTTGAGAGTAAAGGCATCAAAGAATATCTCCTCATCCTGGACAAAGTCCGCCTTTAACATAATATCCTCTCCGTAAAACATTATGGTGCTGTAGTAGCCGTTGATAAGTCTTGTATCCACGAGGCAGTCGGTTCCTCTTCCATTGAAATAATTTGCAAATTCTGCTGCGGTTATCATAATCATCTTCCCTTTCGTTTTTTATATTACTTTTTATTCATTTTTGTTTAACATTGTTATTTTTTAAGGCTTACAGCTTCCGCAGGGCCTGTAGCCTGCATCTGTAAGCTCCTGTCTTTGACCGAAAAACTCCCGCTTGTTTTCCTGCTTGATATCCTCTGCCGAGGGGCAATCGGGCTTATGGAATCTTTTTGTGCCCTCATTTATAATATATCTGCTTGCGGAGGTATCGTTGCCCGCCGTGACCGCCGCATCCACGCTACCTTCGGGCTTTACTGCGGTCTGCCCGGTCGGCATGGGGGTCTCGGTGGGCTTGGTTTCCTTTTCCGTGGGCGCGGGCGCCTCGGCCGTAAGCCAACTCTCTCCGGTTTTATAGTCGATGGTTATTTCGGGCTGAGCGTTATAGCAAAACACGTTAAAGCATATACCCTCTCCGTCATCCTCCACCGAGTAAGCCTCCATCACCACGCCGTGCGCCACCAGGTTATCCCCCAAAAATACCGGGGTGACCCTATAGAGCACGTGGTTGTCCCGCTCCTCCTTTAGGTAGTCGGCAACCATATTTTCAAACGGAAGCATTCCGTCCACGTTCATATATCTTGTGCCCGTGATGAGGTTTCTTTCGTTGGCGTTCTCGCCGGTAAGCTGAAAGCCGATAAGGTGACATCTATTATATAGATATTTGCCGTTTACGCAATCATATTTTACCGTATGCCAGCCTGTGGGCTTTATCTGGCCTATCTCGCCGCGATCCTCTGTGGGCATAAGGTCGGTGCCTATGCACGACATGACCGCTACGCATCTGCCAAGCTCATCAAGCTCGGGATAGCTTTCGTAGGATCGGGTGGTCATATCCTCCTTGGTAAAAAAGGGCTTATTATCATTTATAACGTGATAGGGCTTGTCGGTAAACTCGGGGATAAGTCCAAGATAGCGCCACTCGTCCTCCTCGTATTCCTGCCTTGGGGGAGCGGTCCCCACCACCTCGACGGTCTCCACCGTGGCGGGAAGGGTGTAAAAGGGAAGCGAGCCCCCCGTATCGGTCACGGGTCTTGTGCTTTTATCCTTAAGCGCCTCAATTAACTCGTCACAGCCGCACAGGCCCAGCATCAAAAGGGCGACAAGGGCTATGCATAACAGTTTCTTTTTCATTTAATATAGACCTCTTTTGTTATTTTTTCATGGGAGTATCCCGGGATATCCTCCTTGGATACAAGCCTGAAGCCCTGCTCAAGGGGGCAGATATCAAAATACATATCGGCGGGATAGGCTCTGTTCCATTTATAGATAACAAGCTTATCTATTTTGTCCATATGCTCCGCCATGGGCCGCTCGGCAAAGAAGCATCCGTCGCTCGGGACCGTGTCGGTCACGGCTGCGGTGCCCTCGGCAAAGAGCTTCAGGGAATACGGCTCAACGTAAAGGGTGCCCTGCACACTGCTTAAAACATCCTTTATCAGCTCCCGATCCTTACTCTGTCGGCGGCCGTTGAACCGCAGACCGTAGGAATCGTCAACACATACAAATACCGTCATATATCGTTATATCTCCACTTCCATGTTTTTGTCAAGATAATATATGCTTGCGCGCCTACATTTTACGCCAAAGCATTTTTTGAGCGCCTTTTTATAAAGCTCAAGCTGGGGTCTGTACCTATTTGTAAGGTCGTCTATATCGCTCACTCTGTCGCTCTTAAAGTCAAGCAGCACCGCCTCGCCGTCCTTAATATAGAAGCAGTCTATTATTCCCTGCACAAGGTAGCTCTCCCCATCCGTCTCCTCGCGCATGGTAAAGGGTGCCTCCCTGATAAGCTTATTCTCCCTGAGCTCTCTGCCAAGCGGGGAGTCCATGAGCCGTCTTAGCTTATCAAGCTCCAGCCGCCTTGCCACCTCGGGGAGGATAAGTCCGCTATCCACCAGCCGTTTAAGGGTAAGCTCGGGGTCGGTGACGAAGTCGGTGTATTCAAGCAGGGTATGATATCCGCTTCCCACGTCCGCACCCGACACCTTTTTTGCAAGCTCGGGCATGGAAAGGGACATATCCTTCTTGCCTTGAGAGGCTCCCATCTTGCTCTGAAGGGTGGTGGCATGCTTATAAGGATATTCAAAGCTCATTTTTTTGACCGCCTCCGCCACCCTTTGCGGGCTTGGCGTCCTTGGCGCGGTCCGGCTTTTTTTATAGCTGACCTCCTTAAGAGCGCTTACGCTGCTGACCGAGCAGGCAAAGTGTCCGTCGCTTTTTCCGCTTTTGGGGATGATATCAAGATCCTGCGCAAGCTTGCGTCCGTCGGGATGGGCAAGCACCACGGGAAGAATGAAATCAAAATAGCTTGATGCATTAAAGCGCACGCTGTCAAGGTCGTACCTTTTTTCGTTGTATATGCCCGTAAAGATCAGCTTATTGCAGGCACGCGTGGCGGCAACGTAAAGGTTGCGCAGATGCTCCGAGCGCTCAAGCTCCCTCTCCCTTCGCTCCACCGCACCCTTTATAAAGGGGCAGGTATCGCTCTGCTTGTTGGGAGAAAGTGCAAGACCCAGCTCACGGCTCACCGTGACCCTTGATGCGCTCGGGCGCTTAAAGAGGGAGTCGCCGCATCCTGCAAGGATGACGATGGGGAACTCAAGCCCCTTGCTTTTGTGGATGGTCATCATATGAACGCAATCCCCCGACAGTCGGGCATCGCTTAAGGAGGGCGCCATATTGCCCTTTTCCATCAGCCTTAAAAAGGCGCTCAGGGTCATGCCGTCCGCGGAGCAATACCTCCTGGCAAGGGAGGCAAAGGCGCGGAGGTTTTCGCACCTGTCGGCCCCCCCGTCAAGGGAAGCACATCTTGCGTAAAAGCCGGTAAGCTCGTATATCTCCCAAATGACCTTCCATATGGGCCTGCAGCTGCACAAAAAGCGCAGATGCTCTATCGTTTTTATAAACTCCACTGCGCGCGGGTGGTCTGAATTGATGACGCAGGAGGAAAAGTCGCTCTTGCGGTCCTTTACGCGTATGGAGATGATCTCATCAAAGGTAAAGCCGAAAAGTCTCATTGCAGAGAACATGGCAAAGTCGTTAAGGCGGTTATCCACCACCTGAAGCAGACTTATGATGCATCCCACCTCATAGCTGTCAAGCATGGAGCTGTCCCCCGACATCTCAAAGGGGATGCCTGCGCTCGCAAACACCTCGCGGAATATCTCCGCACGCTTGTTGGCGGCGCGGTGGAGTATCACCATATCCCCAAAGGTGGCCTTGCGGCGGCTTCCGTCGGGATCTGTTATGGTGGTATTAAGGTTTTCAAGCACCAAGAGCGCGCATCTTTTCGCCTCGGCGCGGGCAAGCTCCCCGCTGGGTAGCTCGGTATCGTTTTTAAGCAGCACCACCTCTGTGGGATGGGCGTGCTCGGGGCTGTTTTGCCAATGCTTTACCTCGGCATCCTCGGGCGGAATGAGGGTATGGGCGGAGTCGTAATCGATATCAAAGAAATCCGAGCGCATATTATGCTCAAAGATAAGATTTACGCTTGTCAGAATATTGCTGTGCGACCTGAAGTTATTGTTTAAATGCATCAGACACTGCAGTCCGCTTTTGCTTGAGGCATACCTTTGCATATTCTCTATGAAAAGCTCGGGCTCTGCGTTTCTGAAGCGGTAAATGCTCTGCTTTATATCCCCCACCATGAAAAGGTTGCTCTCGGCGGCATCGGTAAGGCAGGAAAGCATGCACCTCTGCAGGCGGTTACTGTCCTGATCCTCATCAACAAATATGTACTTATAGCTTCTTTTAAGCTCACTTGCCACCTCAGGCATGGATGCAAGCTTAAGGGCAAGATGCGCCGCGGCATCAAAGGTGAGCACGTTTCTTTTCAGATACTCCCTTTCCATATTTGCCCCGTACATTCTGCACAGCCTCAAAAGGGTGTCGTAGGCAGAGTTGAGCAGTCCCGTATCGGGGTCCTCATACTGTTTTTTTATATCCTTGGTGCCAAGCTGATCCTTTATCTGCTGACGGAGGGCGTGAAACTCACTCTTATACGGCTCCTCCTTGACGGTCTTCATCCTCTCAAACGGGGCAAGCAGCTCATCCATGCTTTTAGCACAAAGCATTGCCTCATAATGTGCCTTATCGCTTTGCGCGGTAGCAAGGGCGTTGACTCCGTCCTTACCGGGTATTAGCTCGGCAAGGCGCAATTGCGCCTCTATTGCATCCATTCCCGCGACGACACGCTTTTTTATAAGGGTCATATCGCTTTTGATATAAGTATCTATATTTATTCTGCCGCAAAGCTCCTCAAGGCGCTTGTCGGGGTCGGGATACAGTCTGCAATGATCATATATCTGCCTTATCATTTGCATAAGGTCATCATCCTGCTTACCCGATGAGAACATATCGTAGAGCAGTAAAAGTCCGTCAAGCTCTCCCCTTTCGCAAAGCGCGCTAGCCTCCTCGAGGGTATCCCTTACCACGGTATCGGCAAGCTCGTTTGCCTGATTTTCATCAAGCATCACGGCATCAGCCTGGATATCAAGCAAGAAAAAGTATCTGCGCACAAGGGTTATGCAAAAGGAGTCAAAGGTAGATATCTGCGCACCCGAAAGCTCCCGCAACGCTCTTGAAAGCCTGTCACTTGCGCTATCCGAGGTCTCTTTCTGATGCTCCGCATACTGCGCCAATCTTTTGGATATTACCTCCTCGAGCTTGGTGAGCATATTGCCCGCCGCGGCGCGCGTAAAGGTAAGCACCAGCAGCTCCTGTGCGGTACACGATCCCTCTGAGAGCATATCGGCTATTCTGTTTACCATCACCGTGGTCTTGCCGCTTCCCGCCGCCGCACCGAGCACTACCGATGCGCCGCGCTTATCTATTGCGGCCTGCTGTTGTGGAGAAAATTTCATATTCATTCCTCTTATGAAGGTTATTACTTGGTTTTTTGTTTTTTAACTCTGCTTGGCCCATCAATCCTTGGATATACGTCCCTTGCAGGTCCTTTGATGGGGGCAATAGGTACACGGGCTGTTTCTTGTGAAGCGAAGCTCCTTATTACAGCAATCGCTGCTGCCCGAGAGCATCTGCGCCGCAAGCCTTGCCGCGGTCTGCTTTGAGCTGTCAAGCAAGCGTCTGAAATCCTCCCTGCTTACCGACCTTTTGGGGTCTGTAAGCGGATGCTCACAGCTTATGCCCTTATATGCGCCCGAGGTGGCAAAGCAGTTTCTGTAATACATTGCCACCCCCTCCTTGCCGGTTGCCTGCTCCATGGCAAGCATATAAAGCGGGAGCTGAAGGGTGGTACCCCTTTGCACGCTTTCATCGGTCATGGAGTGGTCGCTTGATTTATAGTCCACTATCCTGAGTGCGCCGTCGGCGCTTGCATCGACCCTGTCGATCTTGCCCTGAAGCTCCACTCTGCCCCGCGGGGTATCCACCGTTATGGGGGGATTTTCCCTGCTTGGGAAGCTGACCTCAAAGGCAATGGGTCTGAAGCCCCCGATATCCCGCATGATATCTCCGCAGGCGCTCTCCACGCTCTTATTAAGGCGGGCGCAAAGTAAGCGTGCCCTTGCGGTGTGCATCATTACTCCGTCGTGGGTGCTTTGGGCGGCGGCGTAGAGGTTCTTTGTTACCACCGCGCTTATGCTTTTTTCCACGTCCTCTGCCCTCAGAGCCATAAGCTCGGGCACAGAGCACTCAAGGGTCTGATGCATAATGTTTCCGATATCAATGGAATTTCCCTGATAGTCGGTCATCTCCTTTAATCTCAGTCCCCCGGTAAGCAGATTCTTAAGGGGGCACTCCGCCTGGGTCTCAAGTCTTGACATGCTTATGGGGATGCTGCCGTAGAGCGCCCCTGCATCGGAGGGGGAATCGTGCTCAAAGCGTAATCTGTCGCAATGATACCCCATCTGCTCCAGTGCCTGACGCAGGACGGCAATATCCTCGTTGCCACTCTCCTCGCACGACGCCACAAGCTCCGCGGCACCCTGAAGGGACATTGCCATCTCCGAACGCTCGTCCGCCTCCACCGTATCCACCCTGCAGTGCTCCAGTATGCGCTTTAGCATTCTGCCCGGCCTCTGCGCCCCTCTGCCCTTCTTTTGAGCGTAGCTCAGATGCAATGCTTCGGGTGCAAAGAGCATGGAATAAAGCTCGAAGGTGCTACGCACCGAGGAATCCTCGGTATCGGGAGTGAGCACCTTTTTATCCCTGTTCACCCTTTGGAGCTCACTCGGGCTGAGCAGACCCTCATTTGAGGAATCGGGTGGGAAGCAGCCGTCCACGCATCCCACAACGTAAAGCTCCCTGATACGGCTGAAGCGGGTGCGCGCGGGGTCTCCCGCAACGATGCAATCCACCGTGGTGGGAAGCACGAAGCAGCTCTGCCCCTCAAAGCCGCGGCGGAGCATGGAGATATAAAGATCCACGTCATTTTCCGAGGAGGACATGAGCATATCAAGCTGCTCCAGCTGAGCTACGATATTATCCCACACCTGCTTATACTCATCCGCTTCGGTAAGAAGGGATGCATCAATGCATTTTTGTATCATATCCTCCACCCTTTTTATAAGCTCGGTGCCCTCGATGAAGGCAAGGATGGCTTGGGTGAAGTCCTTGGCGCTACTACAGGCGTCAAGGTTATTTTTAAGCTCCCTCAAGGGCTCCAGAGGCTTTGTAAGCTCCATAAGCTCAAGCCTTGTTTTTTCACTTACCCTATCGGTTCCGTTTAAGACCTCGTGGTTATTGAGCCCAAGGCTCCTTATATATCCTCTGAGCGCCTCGGAGGCGTTGCGCTCCACGGGGCAGAGGTAGTTGGAAAGAAGGTCGCTTATGCTGTCACCGTGGCGGTCGCGGCAGGTCTGAAGGGCGCTGAGCAGCAGCTGGACCGCGGGCTGAGCCGGCATAGGGCGGGCGGTATCGCAAAATACGCTCATCCCATAGGCAGAGAAGATGCGCTCCACGTCGCTTATAAGGGAGGGGTCTGCGCAGGCAATACCGAAATCGCGGTATCTTGCGCCCTTTTCTATCTTGCTTCTTATGTCGCAGGCAATGTGGCGTATCTCCTGCTCGGTATCGGGAGCAACGTAGATATCTATTCCGCCGCAAGGGGCATCGGACTCCTCGGGAGACACGCTGTAAATATCCCTAAGCGCATCAAACGCGTTACCCCTCCGTCTTTTTTCAAGCCTTTGAGTGCGCATGCTTCCGCCGTGTCTGCTTGCCGCCTCCTCAAGGGCAGAAAGGGTCCGAAGCTGTGAGGAATAAAGCCACGGTGCGCTCTCATCCAGGGAAAGGGTCACGGTGACATCACAGCGGGACAGAAGCTTTTCGATAAGCCACACCATCTGTGCGGTGAGGGTATCAAAGCCATCGATGAAGATATGACAGCAAGAGAGCATATCGCAATCAAGATTGTTTGCCGCAAGGGCGAAAAGGTCGTTATTGTCGCAATAATCCTTACCCGTAAGCTCCTGATATGCACGGTATATCACCGCGGTATCTTCAAGCTTTTTCTTAAGCAGGGTATCGGGCATGGTGTTGAGCATGACCTCAAGCCCCTCGGGGGACACTCTGCAGCTCTTAAGCAGGGAGAGCATACGCTCCATACGCTGTGCAAAGCCGCTTTTTTTACAGCTGCTTCGGTACACGCTCAGGCGCTCCCTGCAGATATCGATGGCGTTTTCAAGCAGCATAAGTCTGCCCGCGTCGCTTAGCCGCGTAGGGCATTTTACCCCCGCGGAGCGTGCCACCCTTTGGCAGAATCTATTAAAGGACAGCACCGAGCACAGGGAAAATCCATCCCTTTTAAGGATATTGCAGATATCTCTCTCGGCGCTGTAGGTCACCTGGTCGGGCACTATAAGCACGCAGTGCTTGCCCTTATCCATAAGGGCGCCGATGCGCTTTATTATCTCGGTGGTCTTTCCGTCGCCCACTCCGGCAAGGATAACAGTCAGCATATCTTCCTCCGTTGCTGTACCTTTGTTGGTACACTTACTTTATATTATAACATAATTATTTCTACATAACAAGACATATACCGATAGCTTTCTGCCAATTTTTTTATTATTTTTTTAAACCTTCGGGATTTTGACAAAATACCGCCGAAAACGTTTTACAATAATGAAAAATAAGAGTACAATAACACGGTCGTTTTAACGCATTGTATCTTTTTTGTGCAATCGTCAAGGTGGCGCGCGTTAGTATATTAAGGAGTGATATTTTTGTTTAATCGGTATCTTCAAAGCATCAAAAATGAATTTCACGGCTATAATCTCTCACGTCTTAGCAAGGACGTGATGGCGGGGCTTACGGTCTGCGCGGTGGCGCTTCCTCTTGCTCTTGCTTTCGGAGTCAAAAGCGGCGCCGATGCCGCGGCAGGACTGATAACCGCCATCCTTGCGGGAATATTGATCAGCATTCTTTCGGGCGCATCCTTTCAGATAAGCGGCCCCACGGGCGCCATGATGGCAGTGCTTATCCCCGCGGTCGCAAGCTTCAAGCTGGACGGTATATTTCTCATAACACTTATGGCGGGCTTTATAGTGCTCCTATGCGGCATTTTTAAGCTTGGCAAGGTCATACAGTTTATCCCCGCACCCGTGGTGACCGGCTTTACCTCGGGCATTGCGGTCACCATCGCTCTTACCCAGATAGACGACTTCTTCGGCACGGTATCGGTTGGACAGACCGCAATAGACAAGCTTCTCTCCTACGGCGAGCTCGGCTTTTCCCCCAAGTGGGAGGCGGTGGTGATAGGCTGCATCGTCATCGCCATCATGGTGCTCTGGCCCAAGAAATGGAATGCCAAGGTGCCCTCAAGCCTCGTTGGAATAATAGTAGCCACCGCGGTAAGCCTTATCTGCGGCTTTAGCGTTGATACGGTAGGCGAGATCCCGCAGACCCTGATGCACGAAAACAGGCTCAGCTTCTCGGCAATAGATCCCGCCACCATCCCCCAAATGATACCCACCGCCATAACCGTAGCGGCACTTATTATGATAGAAAGTCTGCTTTGCGGCGCAAGCGCAAAGCGTATGTGCGCAGGAGAGTTTGACCCCGATCAGGAGCTCATAGCTCAGGGCGTGGGAAATATGATCATTCCCTTCTTTGGCGGAGTTCCCGCAACCGCCGCCATTGCACGAACCAGCGTCGCCATAAAAAGCGGCTGCAGCACAAGGCTCACGGGCATCATTCACGCCCTGGGGCTTATCGCATCCATGTTTCTGCTTGCCCCCATCATGTCCAAGCTTCCCCTTGCCGCACTTGCAGGCGTGCTTTTGATGACCTCATGGCGCATGAACGAATGGCACAGCATAAAGACCATCTTCGGCAAAAAATATAAGTCCGCCATTCTTCAGTTTGCCGTTACCCTCATCGCCACCGTGGTGTTTGATCTGACGGTCGCCATAGTGCTTGGCGTCATTTTGGGCGCCTTCTGCTTCCTTGTTAAGAGCATGAAGCTTGATATCTCCCTCAAGGAGGATGACGGAGTTACCTATATCGCCGTATCGGGCAATCTCTTCTACGCCAACATTTCCCGTATCACCAAGGAGCTTGAAGGCCGCAAGGGCGATATCTGCATGGACCTTGAGGGGCTCTCGGGAATAGATATCTCGGCCTCACAAGAGCTGCTTGAATTGATCCACGATGCAAACAAAAGAGGCTTCAAGGTAAGCATCATCAATCCCCGTCCAAGCGTACACGCCACCCTTACCCGCACAGGAGTCATGGAGCTTCTCCGTAAGGATCAAGCACCAAGCGAGCAATAATAAAAAGGAGCAAAAATCAAAGGAGCACGGTATGACCGTGCTCCTTTTGCTTTTGTGATCTCAAGCCCGTACAGGCAAATACCCTCTGCCCCTTCTCCTCTTTATCTCACTCCCCAAATACCGGTAAGGGTACGCCCACGACGCCCCAAAACATAGAAATACTCTGTGTCCTATCTTCTTTTATATGCCACTAAAAAAACCAACACGCGCCCTCGCCCGGAAGGGGCGAATGCGCTTGCAGCAGTGCGCAAGCACGCGTGCAAGCGTAAGCGCGGGTGCATCCGCAAGGATGCGCCCG
>JAFXDC010000068.1 GCA_017516345.1 Clostridia bacterium
ATTTCTCCGGACACGACCATTATCCCCTTAACTTTGAAAACTCCATTCATCAGAAGGATTTCACCTCTGTTTCCGCAGGACACCTTAAAAGCGGTGTGGTAGGCGGTAAGTATGGCGATATGTCCACAACCTCCTCGCAGTGCCTGCTTGTTGAAGTAGATAAGAACAACACCGTAAGAATAAGAAAGTACGACGTGCTTAACGATGCCTTTATCGGTGAAGATTGGATGGTGGAAAATCCCTCGGATAAATCCGGCTTCATTTACACCGATGCACGTGCAGAGCAGTATAAGGACTTTACCTTTGGTGACGGTGAGATATTGACCCTTAACAACGTTTCCTCCAACGGTATCGGAGTTAAGTTTAATGCTGTTAAGAATAACCCCAACGTTATTTATTACAGAGTAAGTGCTTACCGGGGAAGTGAAGAGATCTCAAGCACTATTGTAAGATCGTACGTATGGGAAAAAAACGCACAAGCAAGCTTCGAGCATTCCGTAGGCTCGCTTAAGCCTGACACCGAATACACCATAAAGGTCGTGGCGGTAGACAGCTTCGGTAATGAATCCAAGCCTCTTACCCTTACCGCAAAAACCTCTGCTCCCGTAACAAATCCTATCAATGATCCCAACACAAAGATCTTTATTTATGATGACCTTACCGTTATGCCCGAGGGAGAGGTGGTAATTGATTCCACTTCGAAATCCATTAAGAACTGCGATCAGATATCGTATTCCAGCTATGGATATAACAGTAAGTCAAAGCTTGTCTTTAAAGATGGCAAAATAACCGTGCTTTCCAACCCCGGAACTTGGGTAGGCCCCATCAAATGTAAATTCGGTAATGACGTTAAAAATATGCCCGGTGTAAAGGGAATAGGCTTCTACGTAGAGAACAACCTCGGAAAAGAGCTTAAGATATCCCCTTGCGCATACGGTAAGCAGTTTATGCAGGCGGATCCCGGTTGCTCGGTATTCACCTTGGACGTAAACGGAAACAGCAAAGAGCATATTATTGATGAAAAGCAAGGTATCACCCTTGAAAAAGACTTTAAGGGTTGGGTATTTACTCCCATAGAGTCTCTGGTTGATGCATACGAAGGCAACAGTAAGTTTGAAGCCAGTGCAATGGTTATAAACTATATAACAATGATGTACGGCACAACATTTGCAGAAGGTACCGGAACCGTGGTTTACGACAACTACTTTGTTTACGGTGACGTAACCGATAACAATAACGGCATAGTAGACCTTCCCAATTCTGCTACCCCCACACCTACACCCATTACCAATCCTCATCCCATCGATGATCCCGACAATAAGATATTCTTCTATGATGACCTTACCGTTATGCCTGAGGGAGAGGTGGTAATTGATTCCACTTCGAAATCCATTAAGAACTGCGATCAGATATCGTATTCCAGCTATGGATATAACAGTAAGTCAAAGCTCGTCTTTAAAGACGGCAAAATAACCGTGGTTTCCAACCCCGGAACTTGGGTAGGCCCCATCAAATGTAAATTCGGTAATGACGTTAAAAATATGCCCGGCATAAAGGGAATAGGCTTCTACGTAGAGAACAACCTCGGAAAAGAGCTTAAGATATCCCCCAGCGCATACGGCAAGCAGTTTATGCAGTCTGATCCCGGTTGCTCGGTATTCACTTTGGACGTAAACGGAAACAAAAAAGAGCATATCATAGGCGCCGATCAGGGCATTACCCTTGAAAAGGGCTTTAAGGGTTGGGTATTTGCTCCCATAGAGTCTCTGGTTGATGCATACGAGGATAACAGCAAATTCCAAGCCGCCGACATGACCATAGTCTATATAACCATGATGTACGGCACAACATTTGCTGAGGGCGAAGGAACTATTGTTTTTGACGATTACTTTGTTTACGGTGACGTTGAGGATAACAGCGAAGGCAAGATAGACAGAGAGCCTGCTGCAACACCTACACCCACTCCTACACCCACTCCTACACCCACTCCCACTCCTACTGCTACACCCACTCCTGCTCCCACACCTACTGCTACGGCTACCAACGCGCCTTCTGATTCGGGACAGGATACAATGGATAGCAATGTAGTTTGGATATGCGCATTCCTTGCAATAGCTGCATTGGCGGTAGTTGCAATCAAAGTAACGCGTACAACAAAGGGCAATGTTGAATAATATGTAGTATCAATGCCCAAATAAAGAATGATATTTAGCAGGAAGATTCCATCAAGCGGTATAGCGGGATGGAATCTTCTGCAACATAATAGCGGTTGACGTACATTTTTATTATGTATTGACAAAATGAATCCGCATTTGTTATAATTTTCATAATAGGTGATATAAAATAAAGGGGTGCATTAAATGAAAAAGACGATTGTTTTATTAATAACGCTTGCTATGCTCGTGTCGCTTTTGTGCAACTTTACCTTTACGGCTAATGCGAGCGGTGATGACTTTAAAGCGGTTCTGAGGTTTGTTGCAATTGCGGATGCTCACTTTGGTGCTAAAGACAACACCGTTCCGCAAAGATTTGCTCAGGCCATGGAGAAGTTTTACGGCATTGCTAAGGCTGATAAAAACCATAATACCGTAGACGCACTTGTTTTGGTAGGTGACTTTGTAGAAACCTCTGCAGAGGCGGATTATGCAAAACTTGTGGCCGCATTGAATGCGAGCGTTGACAGAGACGAAACCCTGATACTTGCGGGCTTTGGTAACCACGAGCTGCAACTGAAGTCGGGTAATGGGGAAATGATAGACACCTCAAAGGCGGCCGAGCTTATGAAGCAGTATATAGGAGTAGACGGCCCCGATACATCTGTTGATATTAACGGCTTCAGATTTATCGTAAGCTCGCTTCGCTACGATATGAAGAACGGCAAAGGATGGACCGACAAGGAAAACCTTGATTGGCTTGCCCGGGAGCTTGCAGAGGCACACGCCGCAGATCCCGAAAAGCCCATATTCACCTTTTCACACATAGCGTTTAAAGATACCGTAGCGTTGGCAAGCTATAATAAGTGGTTCCACGATCGCGGCTTCGGCGCTCCGTACGACGTTTTGAAAAATTATCCGCAGATAATCAATTTCTCCGGACACGACCATTATCCCCTTAACTTTGAAAACTCCATTCATCAAAAGGATTTCACCTCTGTTTCCGCAGGACACCTTAAAAGCGGTGTGGTAGGCGGCAAGTATGGCGATATGTCCACGACCTCCTCGCAGTGCCTGCTTGTTGAGGTTGACAAGAACAACACCGTAAGAATAAGAAAGTACGACGTGCTTAATGATGCCTTTATCGGTGAAGATTGGATCGTGGAAAATCCCTCGGATAAATCCGGCTTCATTTACACCGATGCACGTGCAGAGCAGTATAAGGACTTTACCTTTGGTGACAGCGAGAGCCTCGTGCTTTACAATGTTACCTCCAACGGCATAGGAGTTAAGTTTAACGCCATCAAGAGTAACCCTAATGTAATTTACTACAAAGTAAGTGCTTACCGGGGAAGTGAAGAGATCTCAAGCACTATTGTAAGATCGTACGTATGGGAAAAAACTGCGCAAGCAAGCTTTGAGCATTCCGTAGGCTCGCTTAAGCCTGACACCGAATACACCATAAAGGTCGTGGCGGTAGACAGCTTCGGTAATGAATCCAAGCCTCTTGAGATTAACGCAAAAACCGCAGGAAAGCTGACCAATCCCGTTTATGACCCTAATATCAAAATTCACATTTACGATGATCTTTCCAATGCGCCCGAGGGAGAGACGTTGTTTGACTATACGGGAAAGGGTATTTCCGATGATGAGCTTGTAATATGGTGCGGACAGGGATATAACAGTAAAGCAAAGCTTGAGCTGAAGGATGGCAAGATAACCGTGCTTTCCAATCCGAGCGGCGATTGGGTTGGCCCCGTAAAATTCGGATTTGGTAATGATATCAAAGATGTGCCCGGTGCAAAGGGCTTTGGCTTCTATATTGAAAATAACCTTGGAAAGGCGCTTAAGATATCGCCCTGTGCCTTTGGTAAGCAGTATATACTTTCCGACCCCGGATGTCTTGTCTTTACAATGGACGTAAACGGAGCTTGCAAAGAGTATACTATAGCAAGCGACAAGGGAATGACCCTTGATAAGGATTTTAAGGGCTGGGTGTTTGTTCCGCTGGAATCCGTTGTGGATGGCTACCAGGGTAACAGTAAATTCGGAAGCGAAAATTTCAGCATACTGTACATAGCAGCTCAGTTTGGTACTGCATTTAAAGAGGGTGACGGCACCATAGTTTACGATGACTACTTCGTTTACGGTGACGTTGAGGATAACAATAACGGACGTATCGATCTGTCTGTTGCTATTACACCCGAGCCCACGGTCGAGCCAACTGCAGAACCGACGGCAGAGCCTACAGATGAGCCTACCGAGGTGCCCGGTGCAAGCGCGCCCGCAGAGCCTCAGCAGAGCGATATGACCTGGGTCTATATCGTCATTGCAGTGGTGTTAGCGGCAGTTATTGTGGTAGTAGCGGTAATATTAAAGAAAAAACAAGCCAAATAAAACATAAAAAAGGAGCAGAGATCCTGCTCCTTTTCAATTTACTTAAGATCATATTTCTATGTTGTATTGGTTTTCTATAAGCACGTAATTCACGCCGTGCGCTTTGGCAAGGTTTAGATTTTTTATATTATCCTGCAAAAGCTCACTTAAGGTGACGCCATCGCACAGTCGCTGTTCGGTAACGCATGCGTAGCGAAGGATATCGTCATAGTGCTCCCTTATATAATTTTCGCTGAAAATGATGCATCGGTATTTGATGTGCTTAAGATATTCCTCGCTAAAGTCCTTTTGCCAGTCAAAGGGGATATAACACCCCTCAACGGTAAGGCTTTGGCCGTTCTCAATGGCTGTCTTGACCATTTCACGCACGATGGGCCAAAGGTATGCGGTAAGCTCCTCGTCGCTGCTCAAGGGGGTCAGATCGGTCTGCCCGCTTCGTATAAGCCCCATCTTTAAATGATCCATGGACAGATACGGACAAGCGTATTTTTCAAGCATCCTTTGGGCAAGGGTGGTCTTGCCCGTGTGGGTGCCGCCCGCTATCAGAAATACCATTATTACACCTCTTTATCCTTGTTGATGACCTTTTTTTGCCAGGATTTTTTATTGCAGTTGGGGCATTTCATGTACCTTGTTCGCCCCATATGCGGTGCCAAATTGACCGCCTTGAAGGTGGGAACGTACTTGTACCCGCACTTTTTGCACTCATAATATCCCGCGAGCTGCTCTATCTTTAACGCAAAGCCGATGCCCACCATTGCGGGAATAAAGCCTGACAGCACGATGAGTGTTCTTTGCCAATCCTCAACCGAGCCCTCAGGCAAAAGTGAGCCGACGGTTATCGGAAGGAGTAAAACAAGCACCGAAAGGACTCCGATGAGACATTCCAGAGTCAGCAGCTGTCTGTCGTGCTGCTCCTTTTGCTTTACCATTTCCACAAGCTTTTTTTCAAGCTCGTCTCGGTAATCGGTCGAGGAGATCACCTCTCCGCTTAACAGATCGTTTACGCTTATGCTTAATACCTCGCACAGGGCAAGCATAATGGAGGAGTCGGGCAAGGCTCTTCCCGTTTCCCATTTTGATACCGCTCTGTCCGTAATATTCAGCTTTTGCGCAAGCTGTGCTTGTGTTAAATTCAGGCTTTTTCTACGTTCGGCAATGAATTTTCCTATCTTTTCAATATCCATAAGCTTCTCCTTTCACCAAGCATTATAGCATAATACAGTAAAAAGTCTACCTACCGTAGGTTGATATGTAGTAGGGGGAATGGACGTGCGGTAAAAGCTTCTTAACGGTCATTTTTCGGCATTCTCTGCCGCCATTCTGTCGGTTATCATTTTTTTAAGATCATAAATATTGCTTTGCAGAAATTGATCGCCGATGGTTATATACTCGTACTTTAATTCCTTATTAAGGGCCATAAACAGTCTTTTAAAGAGGTTGCTTTTTTTATAGTATTGCCTTTCATCCTTTAGCTTGATGCATAAAAACATACCTTGAATATAAACACTGCTTATTTGCGAATAATATATCTTTCCTGCGGCAACCACAGAGGAGCGATCCACAAAATGGTCACTGCGGAGCTCTATGACCTTATCCTTATTAATTATGGCGTTTATTGCGATACAAGCGGTTCCGACTGCCAAAAAGACCCCGGCAAGAGCCATAAATATCTTAACAAAGTAGTATATTATTGGATCGTCAAAGATCTTGATGGCGGCAAGCTCGCGAAAATCAACAAAAACGAAAAATGCGCATATTCCAACCAGGATCACCCCTATTATACAGACCAATACCGATTGCTTTACGTTACATTTAATAAATCTATCCTCCAAGGCTATTCCTCCTAATTATGATCATAAGCTATAAACAAGGTCGTCCCCGTCCCTTTCGGGCAAAAGCTTGAATCCAAGTGACTCGTACAAGCGCTGTGCCGCGCCGTTATCCTCCTCAATGGCAAGCTTTATCGCTTTGCCTGATGCGCTTTTTAAAAGCCTTACCGCAACCAGTGCGGCGTGTCTGCCGTATCCTTTGCCCTGGTGGCGAGCATCAATAAAAAAGCTCCACGAGTAAGCATCGCCCTCGCCAAGCCATTTGCAGAGGCTTATAAACCCTATCGGCTCACCGTTATTTGTGCATATAAGGCAGGGATAATTGTCCTCGGGGGACAGATAGGCTCTGCATATGGAAAACCACGCGGGATTGACAAGCTCCTGCTGACCGTCCTTAAGAGCGCAATCTATAGTTGCGTATATAATATCCTTTTCGCATGATATCGGCCTTAGCCTTACCAGCTCGTCCTCCCACAGGTGGGAGTCAAGCCCAATTAGCTCCGAGCGTAGCGACACAGCATCACCCCCGAGAATAATATTGTACTTATTATATCACCTTGCATTAAAAAAGTAAACAGAGCCATGCGACTTTTTGGGCCTGCACGCTCTGTATTTTTTTAGCCATCGCCGCTACTGCGGTAAATTAAGCAGCTGCTCTATAAGGGGAATGATATTATATATTATCGGTGCAAAAATTATTGCGGGAAGGTAGTCCGCCACCTTGAGCTTGGTGATGCCCATAAGATTTGTACCTATCATTATTATAAGTATCGACCCCGCACAGGACATTTCGTTTATTGCCCCCGTGCTCAGCAGAGGGGAGAGGAGCCCCGCCAAAAGCACGAGCCCGCCCTGGATGATAAGCACTGCCGCCGCGGCAAGCATGACACCTATGCCAAGGCTTGACGCCAGCATCATGGAGGACACAAGGTCAAGCAACGATTTGGTGATGAGCACCGAGCTGTCCCCCGTAAGTCCCGCCTGAAGAGAACCGGTAACCGTCATTGAGCCCACGCAAAACAAAAGCGTAGCGGTTATAAGCCCCTCTGCAACGGATGCCTCCGAGCCCTTGCGCTTGAATTTTTCCTCCACTCTGCTTGCCGCGCGGTTTATGGCGCCGTCTATATTGATAAGCGTGCCCACTATGGCGCCAAGCACGATGGACGCTATGCTTATAAGCACGTTCTCTCCGACCAGACTGCCCTTAAAGCCGATAAACAGAGTGCACGCGCCCAGCCCGATCATTACCGCCTTACTCACCCTTTCGGGGATGCCCTTTTTAAACAGTAACCCCAGTCCCGAGCCTATAATAACGGTTATTACGTTTACAATTACACCTAACATTTTTATTCTGCCTTTGATTGATTCTGCTATATTATATTACTTTGCCCCGGATCCGTCAACGTAAGGCTTGAGCCGGAGCACGACCGTCAAAAAAGGATCGCCGTCTTATTGCGATCCTTTTAAAACTCACAGCCTTGTTGCCGTGACGCCGTTTATACCTGATGCCTTGCACGAGTCTGATATAGCTTGCTCGCTGTCGGTCTTAAACTCATCATTAATAATGAAATAACCCGTGGCTCTGTATGAATCATCCCCTGCAATAAAGGTCACCGCAATGGGGTATCCGCTTTGGAAGGTGTATAAATAGATCTTATTGCCTGCGGGCGCAAGGCAAGCGAAGCTCTTCTGTGCCGAGAATAACGAGGATACCGCCATAGCATCAAGCCCTCCTGCCTGGATCAAGCGTGGGGCAAACATGGAGTAAGCTCTTGCGTAAACGTGCTCATTAAGTGCGGGCGAGAGGGCATTATCATCAATATATGCATCCAATAATACTGTTGTCGGTACGGAAAGCTCATACACGCTTGCTATTCTTGAATAGTCTCCCTCGCGGAGCTTGGCAATGACCTCGTCGTATGAGTTAATGTAGTAATAAATGTGTCTGTATTCGTCACTGTTTGCCATTTCCGCCATCAGAGAAACAACCTGTTTTCCCTGATCGTTAAGAAGCGTGTCACCAATGCCTCCGCTGCAGGAGGTAAACAGCATCAGTAATATGCAAATAAAAGCTGTAATAATAAGTCCTTTTTTCATAATGAGCTCCGTTATAGTGCTTTTCGTATTTTTATAATTCACTCTGTCGTTTTTTGTCCCTTTTTGTTGATCTGTGCTCTGTATCGCGTCGGGGCTGCTTTAAGAATCTATAAAAACGAAATCTTTTATCAGCAATTTAGCTAATTTGTGATATTTAGAATAGTTTCTAATTGCAAAAAGTGATATTGTAGGGAACAAGAAGGATGACAAGAAGGTTATACCCGACAAAATAAGTATAAATATTTTTGCATCAAGTTCCATGTTTTCATCAAGCAAGGCGGATAATAAGAAGAATATAAAGAAAGCAAGGAATAATGCGGATACAGCAATCAAAATAAATTTTACATAGCGGATATACTCTTTTTTTATGTTTCCGTTAAATATGTCTTTTGACATAATGACCTCCTATTAACTGATTTCAATTATTAAGCTCATTCAATAAGTTGTCAAAACGCGCTGCTTCATCGTAAGTCATTTTATACCATGATTGGTCTTGTTCGGAACGGATAAACTTGTTTCCGAAGTGATAAACGGTTAGTACCTCGCCGCTTTCATATTCCAAAGCAATGACCCATGTCATTCCATCATATTCATCGGGATCTTCTTGGAAGCTACTCTCTAAATTCAGGCCGGACAAATAGTCGGCGATGGCTTTCGCATCCTCTCCGTTGTAGGAATAATTATAATGTCCCGGGGGAAGGGAAGAAACGTCAACTTTAATTATGTTGCCGTCCGCTAACAGATGATTCTTTTGCACTTCTTGCGGTCGTTGAATGCAGCCTTGCGTGCTCAGCATACAAAGTAACACAAATATTATTGCCATAAACCTTCTCATTTTATTGCTCCTTTGTGTAAGCTCAAATATATTGATCACCTTCATTATACTATAAGACATTCCGAAAGTAAAGGTAATTGCGGCGTTTTGTAAATTGAACTGCCCTACACAGCCGTGGTCATCGGAGCTGTATACAAAAAACAAAAAGCCCTGCCTGATGCAGAGCTTTTGTGAAACAGATAAGTGGTTCTTGGAGCTTTCAGATATATCGAATTATATTGTACAAACGTTGGAAGATCGTTATTGCGATCAAATCAATTTTATTTCTCCGCATCCTTTTCTTTTCTTGCTTTGATTTTTTGAATTGCTCCTATAATGCCGGATATTGTATATAAAACCGTAAGAATTATAATCGCAGTAAGCAAATACAGGGCTTCAATAGGAGATCCTTTTAGAAAGCTGTCGGGAAGCAAATACCCAATAAGCAGGGATATTGATAAAAACAATACAAGCAATGGTATAACAGAGAGCTCTTTAAGGACTTCCTTTAATGTGTCGCTTCGGGGATGCTTTTTCATAACACCTTCTCCTTTGAGGTAAGAGATTTTGCTGTTTGCTATATTATATCAAAATATATCGAACAAATTGGAATTGGACAAAGGTATCACTTATTTCTTCGCAACTACAATGGGTTGGTAGAACCCTGTTTCTTCGGGGAACATCCATACCACTTCGCTACATCCGTTTGCCATAAGCAAGTCGGTCATTTCCTGTCTGCGGGTGGCTCTGTATTCACATTCAAATTTGCTCACTTGCAAGGTGTCCTCGTCATCAACGATATACTGGATTAGCCGATAGTTATCACCTTCCCATGTCCAGGTCTGGAAAGATACTCTCTGTCCTTTTGTGGTTTTGTGAATATAGGGAGGGGAATAAGGTGGCTTGTCCATAAGCAGAGCGTCATAATCCCGAATACTGGCAACAAACATACCACCATCCTTAATCTGATTTACGATACTCTTGATGGCAGATGCCAAGTCATTACTGGTAAGCATATGCGGCAGAGCATTGTCCATCGCAATAACAATGTCAAACTGCGCTGAGAAGGTATCTGACAAAGCACAGAAGTTAGCGTGTTCAAAGGAAACACTTACATTGTTCTTCTTGGCTCGTTCTTTGGCTTCAGCGATTTCTCCATCGCTAATATCTGAACCTGTTACATTGTAGCCGATGGCAGCAAGGCCGATTGCCTGTGTTCCGATTCCACAGGCACAATCCAGAATATATGCAGATTTGTCAAAGCCATTACTCACAAA
>JAFXDC010000012.1 GCA_017516345.1 Clostridia bacterium
CAGAGCTATCAGGGAGTAAACACCTTTAGCTTTGAGGTGGAAACCGCGGGTCTTGAATTAAAGCAGTCGGGCGGACAGTACGTAATAGCCGATGGCGATGAGGTAATATTCTCCTTTGGTGACCTTGAGGTAACCGACAGCTTTACGGGAGAGAATGAAGCCACAGACAATTGGGACGAGCATATAACTCTTGCCCAGGGAAATATCCAAACAGTAAAAGAAAACAAGAAGTACATCTTTACAATAACCGTGCCCGAGGAGTTTTTGACTGCCGATACAACGGTATATCCTGTGTACGTTGACCCATCGTTTAACGTAACAAGCAATTATATTCAGGATACCTTTATAAGTGAAGGCAATCCCAATACCAACTACGGTACGGGTAGCCAAATGAAGATCGGTTATGGCTCCAGTACACAGAGAAACAGAATACTGGTTCAGTTTTCAAGCTTTGTAGGCGGAGAGAGCCGCCCCGGATTGACTTATTCCACCGTTAACAGTGTATATTATCATATGTATTGTACTTCAACGTATACCAGCCAGCCTTATGTGGATGCATATATGATATCGTTGGGTGCCCAAACGTGGACAGAAACAGGTGCAACGTGGAATAATGCCTATAGCTCTACGTCGACCAATGCGGTCCTTAACGGCAGTACAACGGTGGGTAGCGCAGGATGGTACAGCTTTGACATAACAAACGCATACGTTACTTGGTGGCAAGCCTTTACGTATCGCGGCTTAATGTTCCGTATGCGCGACGAGGGCTCTTCACCTAACTATTACAGACATTTTGCATCTGCCAACAACTCTGATTCAACCAAGATTCCGTATATGCGAACCAATTATGGTACGGTCGATATTCCGGTAATGCAAATTAATCGATTAAATAACGACTACGGCTATATGGAGATCGGTGAAACAAAACAACTGGCTCTGTTAACCAATCTTTCATCGTCGGAAATAGTGTGGAGTAGTAGTAATACTACGGTTGCTACCGTGCAAAACGGTTTAATAACAGCAAGAGCAGCAGGCTATGCTACAATTACCGTAAGCTGTGCATATGATGATACGGTATTTGACACGTATGCGTTACAGGTTGTAGCAGTACCTGTAACAAGTGTGGCATTTAACGATACAACTATATATATCAACAAGGGCGATAATCTTACTGCAATGTATTCGGTAAGCCCAAGCAATGCTACTGTAAAAGACGTAACGTGGAGCTCAAACAATCTAAGCGTAGCTACAGTTGATACTAATGGACTTATAACTGCCCGAGCAGCGGGCGAAGCCACAATAACGGTGCGTACCAAGCAAGGCAATAAGACCGATACGATAACGGTAATAGTGCCCGAGTTTGAGGATGGGGAGTATTATCTTAAGAATAAAGCTACCGGCAGATATGCAGACGTAGAGGGACCGACTAATAATAGCGGGGCTATAATACATCAATGGGATTATCATGGGTATGCATCGCAGCAATGGGAGTTTACGCTGCTTTCCGATGGATACTATAAGATAAAATCCATGCACAGTAATCTGTATTTGTCGGTGCAAAATAATTCAAGCGAGCAGGATGCGCCCATAATACAGTCGGCTTATACAGGTGCTATAGGTCAGCAATGGAAGCTGCAGCTTTTTGACAATGGGCATTACACACTGACTCCCAAATGCGGCGAATCGGTGGACAGAGTGCTTGCAAGCGCAACGTATTTGACCAATAATAACGGAATAGACGTTCAACAGCGGTTGTACATTGATGATACGAATTATAAGGATGAGTGGGATGTATTTCGACCCAATTATATAGCCTATGTAAATGGATATTATGACAATGGTTTTTTGGTTAGATATGGTGAAGATGCTTTAGAAAATTTAGAGAAGTATCAAAATAAAACGGGGCAAATTCTATTAGAAACATTTAAATTAAGAATAATTTTTTCAGAGCTTCAATATTATCAAACACTTCCGGATATATGCAAGGGAACAGTTACAATAAATAACATAAACGAGATGTGTACCAATCCAAATCATGTATATACAACGGAAGTGAGAAATGAAAATACTTACAATTGTTATTGCACTAGTAGGGCTTCTTATTTTTCGGAGTTTGTGGCGCCTGATTCTGCCGATGTGCCTAATGTGCTGTGGAGTGGGCATAAAGTTGAATCTCGCGCAACAAGTGGAAACACTAATTATAATAGAAGTGGTGTTTTAGGAAACACTATATTAATGTTGGGAAATGATGGGAGTAATTTGGCTTTATTGCATGAATTAATACATAAATTTAGCGGTAGAGTAAATTCTGATGGGGAGATGGTTGGTATTGATCATTATCATGAACCAGCCGTAACAGGTGACGATAGTACCTGCAAGTTCAAAGATATATGTAGTAAATGCAATGAAGGTAAACCGGGAGCTAGACCGTATGGTTGCGTTATGCAAAAAACGGATCAAGATATAAATAATATAAATATACAGGATATTATATGTGTTTATTGCCAAAACGATACAATGGCATATTTAGAAGAGTATTATACAACTAACCAAATAGCAGAGGTGGATTTTTTATCCGATGAGTCAGATGCACAAATATATGAGGAAGAACCTCCAACTAACCATCAAATGTATTTTGACAAGTCCTCAGAGATAAAATGGTGGTTAGCCACTGCGGAGGGAGCGGAGAGATATAAATCCTTTGAATATATTAATCATGATTATATTGTAGATCCGTATCAAGTGGAAAAGGGCATGATTGATCATCTTATAAATAAAGTCAGAGAAGACGGAATGCCGGTGCCTTATATCAATGGTAAGGATGCATCATATAATTGGTGGATTCAAATCCCCGGTACAAGATTGGATGCGAGCGTTTATTATAAAGTGGACATAAACAATCATATGTATCTTATTCAAATGACACATATAGATAAAGAAAACCTTCAATATGCTCAAGAGGGATACGATGCATATCAAACAGTTATGGGAGAATTTCGTGGCTATACTCCCACCGCTTTTACTATAGGGCAAACCGAGTATAATGGAGCGTTTAATAAAGACGATTCATATGATACAATATACTTTTATGCAATAATAGACGGCTGGGACGTCAGAATAAGAGGTAACCAAGGCGTAACACAGGAAGAAATATTAAACGACCTAACTCAATTGGAATTTAAAACCGAGGCCGTTCCGAGTGTTATATTGATAATAATTATAATTATTGCGGCTGCAATTGCCGTAGCCACAGCAGTGATCTTGCTAAAGCGCAAAAAGAAAAAAGTACCAACTGAATAATAGTGCTTTTTACCATGTACCATGAAATAATAAAGTTGCGAGAAGAAAATTTTGCAGTAAATCCATTAACGGAGGATCATCCGATTTAATAATGATTCAAAACCGGTATGTGTCATGAGTGCAAGATATAATATTGGCAGTATTAGCAATAATGACAACATATTATGTTCGTCGTGTGATCAAATTATAATTAATCATATAGCTGAACATCATTGAGGAGGTATTGTATGAAACGAATAATCACTTTACTAACTGTAATTATAATGATCATTGCTTTATTATGCGGTTGCCAAGATGATGACGATAAGCCCACTATAAGTCTAATACCTGCTGTTCGGATTGGATTTAACAGTTATGATGAGTTTGCGCAGTCCATTACAGACGGTTGGTTTTTTGATCAAGACTCAATCGTATTCAAACAGCATATAATAGGCGCAGGATATGACCCCGACAATGAGTTGGATGTTGATGTAAAAGAAAAAATGGCAGCTACAAGCATTATAAAGCCCTTGGTTAATGGGGAGGAGCTTGGTTGGTATGCAGATGTAAATGAGGATTATAAGGATACTTATTTGAGTGTTTATTATCCTTATGAACGTCTGTTTCAACAATCGTTTAATCAGGGATATATGGCATATCATTTATTTCAAGACAGCATGCTAACGTTTTGGGTGGAGTACAGCTTTGATGTTACGTCAAACGAAGATTTCCCTAAAAACGAAAAAGCAAACTATAATGCAGTTATAAACGGACAAAATGTGAGCATTTGTTACTCTCAAGGTAGCAATGGATCTTGTGCAGGCGCCTTTCAGTATAAAAATATGTATAAAGTGAACATATCAACTGAAAATAAAGAGCTGTTTGATATTGTATTTAGCAATTTGACGATTGAAGAAATAGACGTGAAATAAATAAATAATTTAAAAGCGCCCTGCGGGGCGCTTTTCAGATGCTTACGGATAAGATGCAGTGGCGCATCAGTAGGGCTTGGTCTTGACCGTTACCGAAGCATCGGAAAGGGGAGAGATGCCGCAGCATATAATATCGCATCCCAAATTATCAACAAACTCGTTAAGAGCCTTTTCAAGGGCTTGGCGGAAGACCTCGGGATCGCCGTGAGAGATGAGCCGCATTGAAAGCTCAAGCTCTATGCGGCGTTCTTTTTTTATAAAGGTGCGCTTTGATCTTAATTGCACGCTTACTCCGCCCGCCGTGACCACCCCCTCGCCCTCGGGGTAATACAGCAGACCCCACAGCAGGGTCTGTGCGCGGTCGTAGTAGGCGGTAATGACTCCGTTTTCCACTACGGCTGAGCCGTTGATATATATTGCGGGCTTTTTTATAACGTAGGGCAATAAGATCGGTGAGCCCTCGTAGATGGAGACCATGCAATCCTTAAGGGAGGTTTTGGGAAGGTAGCCCTCCTTGGAGGCGTTTTTTAAAAGATCGGGTAGCTGCTTGGAATCCACTACATCAAGAGCTGTGCCGGCAGCGCAGACCAGGATATCCTCGGCGGGGAGGGATGCCCATTTTAAAAGGGGGAAGAGTGACTGATGCATACCCAGCTTAAGCGCGCCCTCGCCCAAGGCAATGGCACCAAGCAGGGCGTAATTGACCGATTTGTAGCTATAGCCCGTCTTTTTCTCCATTGCCTCGCCCACGGTCACTCCGTCGGTGGAAATGAGGGTGTGCTCCACCTTGTCTCCGTTATAAAGATAAAACAGACCGCTTTCGGTAAAAAGTCGGGTGGAGGGGGAGTAATCTATACCTATGACGATGGGGTGTGCTCCTGTGTCGATGGATTGGGTGGAGCAGCCCGAAAGAAGTGATACAATGATCAAAAATATAATTATCCTTTTCATATTCGCACCGCTTTTATAATTATGCTTACGTTTTAAAATGCCACGAGAGGTTTAAAAATGCTCCCGATGAGGCTTTAGAATGCCGCGCCTATGAGGCTTTCAAGAACCGTGGCAAGGATGAACATGGAGAGCACCATCACGGCTCGCATCCATTTGCCGCTACCAAGGGTGTCGATGGCGGTATAGGCGAGGTTGACCGACGGCTTGAGCAGTACCAGGGAAAAGGCCGTGCTTGCAAGGAGCATTCGGGCATCCAACAGCAGCTCGCCGCTTTTGATGGTAACGTACAGTGAGTACTTCTCTCCTGAAACGCATTCATACCCCAACACGCCGATGCTTATTGCGCAAAGCGCAGCGTATGCAATACAGCTGAACACCACGGCTCCCGTGATGCGTCTTTTTTTCGCTCCCCTGCGGGCAAGGTATGGAACGGCTATAATGCCCGCAAAGAAGGGTGCGACCGAGGCAAGGGTGGACATCGGAGATCGCACGGTGGGGGCAAGCCTTTGGGGACGTATCTCGCCCAGCGTCATCAGCATGGAGAGCAAAAGCACGGCAAGGCATAAAAAGAACACTCTGTTAAGCCCTTGGATGCTGTTTTTGCTGCCTGTGGCTATAAATATCACCAGGCTGAAGGCTCCAACAAGAAGCACGTGGCTTGTGCCCGGGAGCATTACGTCTATGCAGATAAGGGATGCAAGCGCCATTGCGCAGGATGCCGCCACGATGCAGATGACGGAGTATATCACCTTAAGAGCGGTCTTTAGCTTGCCCTTGAAGTCGAGCATGGAGAGCTCGTACAAAAGCAGAACCGCATACATTATCACGGGCATGCCCAGCAGAGGGATGAGATATCCGCCGCTTCCCGCCCCCGCGGCAAGTCCGGGAAGCAGAAAGAAGCCGCTTCCGAGCAGAGTATTTACAAGAAAAACAAAACCGAATTTATTTTCAGACATTGTCATCCTCCGCGGCAAGGTATGGCCTTTTTTTCTTTAAGGGGAAAAAGAGGCTTTGGCAGGAGGTAAGGTTCAGAATATGGGCAAGGATGGCAAGCATACCCAGACCGCAGCCCACAAGCCCGAATGCGGAGGAGAACAGAAGCACCACAAGGCTCAACGGGCGAAGTGCGGTGCTCAGGGAGTAATTCGGCACGCAATAGCTACCCACCACCGCGGTGACCACCACAAGAAGGGTGATCTCGCTTGCAAGATTGGAGTTTACCAGGGCTTGACCAAGCACTATAGAGCCGAAAATACCTATCGTACCCCCAAGCGTGGTGGGAAGGGATATCCCCACCTGAAAGATGAGGGACACCAAAAGCCAGGTCAGCATTACCTGAAGTGGCAGTGAGAGTGCGATGCGGCTTTCGGACTGAATGATAAGTGCGGTAAGCTCGGGAGGCAGAAGAGTACGGTTGTATGTGAGCAACGAGACGTACAGACCCGGTAGGGCAAGGCACAGAAGCGCACCCAGATATCTTAGGGCTTTGGCAAGAAGGCGCAGAGGGGTGGGAAGAGATGCGTCGTTCGGGGAGTCCATAAGCTCGAAGAAGGTAGTGGGCAGACAAAGCGCCATGGGCTGACCCTCCATAAGCATTATGACCTTACCCTTTGCTATAAGGGAGCAGGCGGTGTCGGGACGCTCGGTAAGCTTATAGGTCGGGATGAGTCTGTTGCCACCTATCGCGGGAAGTATATCCCCATAGGTCAGACAGGGGTGCTCTATTTTATCAAGCTTGGCCCTTATTTTTGCGCTGAGCACTGCCTGCTCGCTTTTTTTGCTTTTTTCCTGCCCGCTTCTCTCTTCAAACGGACTTAAAATACCGTTTTGCGGCATATAAACAAGAAAGCATTTGACTTTATTGCCGCCTACAAAATATGTGCATACGTGCAGATTTGGCGTGCAAAGGCGCTTTCTGATGAGAGCCAGGTTATTCATTACCGATTCAGTAAAGCCGTCCCTGGCGCCGATAAGGGTCTTGTCGATATTTGGTTCCTGAGGCGGGCGAGTGGGGTAGGTGCGGATATCCACACCAAGAGCGCCCGCGATCCCGTCCACGAATATCACCGTGATGCCCGATGCGAGAGCAGAGCTGCATCGGTCAAGAGAGTCTATGACGGTTATGGGAGCGCCCGCGGTGGCGCTTCTTCTTGCAAGGTCCATATCTCCGCTTTTTACCGCCACCTCCAAAAGCAGGGTGAAGATGCTGTCCTGAAGCATGGTCTGATTTACCGTGCTCTCCATAAACACCACGGCGCATTCGGTGTCTCCGCTGTAGACGCGTCTCAGCTTGCAATCGGTGGACGTCTTGAAATAATCCGACAAAAAGGCGAGGTTTTTATTTATATCCTTGTGAAAATCCATATAAAGCTCCTTTGACTGTCAAGGCTTGACTATCGGTCATTCTAATTATTCCGTTTTTTGTATTTCTTATACACCTCCAAGGAAAAACAAGGGTGTAAGCACCATCAAAAAACAAATATGAATAAACAATTAAAAGTGCAGACATTATACTGATCCGGCACAGGAAACCGTTGACAAAATAACAAATACAAATATAATGTTAGCATGCTAATTGTTAGGGGGCGAACTATTTGGACAGATGCAAAACGGTCGGGTTCCAGACCAGGAAGCTATCCAATATTCTGCGCAGGGCAATGGATTGCTCGGCGGGAATAAAGCAAGCCGACACCCTTACGGGGGTGCATGGATGGGTGCTCGGATATCTTTATGAGAAGGAGCTTATGGGTGTCGAGGTATATCAGAAGAATCTCGAAAAAGAATTCGGCATACGCAGATCCACCGTAACCGAGATGCTCAAGCTCATGGAAAAAAACGGGCTTATAAAAAGAGAAAGCGTACAAAGCGATGCGCGGCTAAAGAGGATAGTGCTTACCCACGAGGGCAAGGAGACTCATCTTTTGGTGGTGCGGGATATTGAAAGCATGGAAAAAGCCGCGACCGAGGGACTGTCGCAAAGCGAAATAGATTCTTTTTTCGCAATTATCGCCAAGATAAAAGGCAACATTGAAGCATATATTCAAAAAATAGACAAGGAGGTGTCGGTCCATGATAAGAATGGTTAAAAAACTGCTTAAAAGCGTGCGACAGTATAAAAAAGCCGCTATCCTTACACCTATAACCGTTACATTTGAGGTAATTCTTGAGGTGCTTATACCCTTTATTATGGCAAATCTTATTGACTACGGTATAGATAAGGGGGATATGAATTATATAATCACCATGGGTCTTGCGCTTGCGGGCTGCTGCGTTATATCTTTGCTTTGCGGCGTGCTTTCGGGGCGTTATGCCGCCATTTCCTCTGCCGGCTTTGCGGCAAACCTCAGACACGATATCTTTAATAAGGTACAGCAGTTTTCCTTTTCCAATATTGATAAATATTCCACCTCGAGCCTTATTACAAGGCTTACCACAGACGTTACAAACGTGCAGAACTCATTTCAGATGATCACGAGAATTGCGGTAAGAAGCCCTATGATGCTTATTTTTGCCGTAATTATGGCGTTTAACGTAAACTCTGAGCTGTCACTTATCTTCCTTGGTGCCATTCCCGTGCTGGGTGTGGGACTGTGGCTCATTATGAGCAAGGTACACCCCATCTTTACAAGGGCCTTCAAGAAGTACGACAAGCTGAACAACGTGGTCCAGGAGAATCTTCGCGGAGTACGCGTGGTAAAATCCTACGTGCGTCAGGAGTACGAGGACAAGAAGTTTAAATCAGCCTCGGGAGAGATATTCAAGGACCTTGTAAGCGCAGAGAAGGTGCTTGCCTTTAACGCGCCCCTTATGCATTTTGTAATGTATGCGAGCATACTGCTTATATCCTACTTCGGTGCGGTGATGGTGGTGCAGTCGGGTGATAATGCCGCCCTTGGCATGACCACGGGTCAGCTTATGAGCCTTTTAAGCTACGTTACTCAGATCCTTATGAGCCTTATGATGCTCTCCATGATATTTGTTATGATCACCATGAGCCGCGCAAGTGCAGAGCGTATCGTTGAGGTGCTTGACGAGGAGCCGAGCATAAAAAGCCCCAAAAACCCCGTTACACAGGTCGCAAGCGGAGATATTGAGTTTGAAAACGTGTGCTTCGGTTATTCCGAAAAGAGGGGAAGCAGCGTGCTTAAAAACGTAAACATCTCCATAAAGCAGGGGCAGACCGTGGGCATCATAGGCGGAACCGGCAGCTCCAAGTCCAGCCTTGTTCAGCTTATTCCAAGACTCTACGACGTAACCGAAGGCTCTGTCAAGGTGGGTGGCGTGGACGTGCGCGAGTACGAGCTTACCGCTCTTCGCAAGGAGGTTGCCATGGTGCTTCAGAAGAACGAGCTGTTCTCGGGCTCCATCAAGGAAAATCTCAGATGGGGAAACCAAAACGCCACCGACGAGGAGCTTGAGCACGCCTGCAGAGTGGCGTGTGCCGACGAGTTTATCCGCACCTTCCCCGACGGCTACGATACCCATATCGAGCAGGGAGGAACCAACGTTTCGGGCGGACAGAAGCAGAGGCTTTGCATAGCGCGAGCCCTTGTTGCCAAGCCCAAGATAATAATCATGGACGACTCCACCTCGGCGGTGGACACCCGTACCGACTCCATGATAAGGGATGCCTTTAAAAACGAGCTTCCCGATACCACCAAGCTGATAATTGCTCAACGCCTCTCCTCGGTTCAGGATGCAGACCTGATACTTGTCATGGACGAGGGCGCAGTAGTGGCAATGGGAGACCACGAGCAGCTTATGGAAAGCTGTGAGATCTACAGAGAAGTATATCAGTCTCAGAACAGAGGGGGTGAGCAGGCATGATGCCCGGCAGAAGAAGACCGCCTATCAATACAAAAGGCAAAAAAGCAAGCAAAAAGACCGTTTTGCGTATGCTCTCCTACATGAAGCCATATACCTGGCAGCTTATTATAGTGGCGGTGTGCATACTTTTAAGCTCGGTCGTTGCCGTAATAGGCTCAATGTTCATCCAGACCCTTATCGACGATCACATAAAGCCCATGATAACGCAGGGCTCCACCGATTTTACCGCACTTATAGGTGCAGTGCTCAAGATGGGCGTGATATACCTTGTGGGATTGGTTGCCACATACCTCTACAACCGACTTATGATAAACGTATCCCAGGGCGTGCTTAAAAAGGTAAGGGACGGACTGTTTTCTCATATGCAGACCCTTCCCATCCGCTTCTTTGACACCCATACTCACGGCGATATAATGAGTACCTTCACCAATGATACCGATACCCTCAGACAGATGATATCGCAATCTCTGCCCCAGGTGTTCTCCTCGGTGATAACCATAATCTCGGTGCTTGTGGCAATGATAAGCACAAATATATGGATGACCCTGTTCGTGGTGGCTCTTACCCTCGGGATAGCCACAAGCGCCAAATATATCGGCTCCAAAAGCGGAAAGTATTTTGGCAGACAGCAGAAGGCACTGGGTGACGTAAACGGATATATCGAGGAGATGATGCACGGACAGAAGGTGGTAAAGGTGTTCTGCCACGAGGAGGTCTGCAAGAGAGAGTTTGATCAAAAGAACGAGGCTCTGCGCGACAATGCCACCAAGGCCAACATCTTCGGTAACATCATGGGTCCCGTAATGGGTAATATGGGACATCTGCAGTACGTGCTCATCGCAGTGGTGGGCGGTGCCTTTGCCATAAACGGCGTGGGCGGACTTGAGCTTGGCGGAGTTGCGGCGTTTATGATGCTTTCCCGTCAGTTTACAATGCCCATAAACCAGGTATCACAGCAGTTTGCCTCGGTAATAATGGCTCTTGCGGGCGCAGAGCGTATCTTTGACGTTCTTGACCAACAGCCCGAGGAGGACAACGGCTACGTTACCCTTGTAAATGCAAAATATGAAAACGGCGAGATAACCGAGACCGAGGAGCGCACCGGCATCTGGGCATGGAAGCATCCTCACGGTGACGGAAGCCTGACATACACCCCCCTTCAGGGTGACGTTCAGCTCCTTGGCGTGGATTTCGGATACGTTCCTGAAAAGACTGTTCTGCACGACGTTTCGGTATATGCTCAGCCCGGACAGAAGGTGGCCTTCGTTGGAGCCACCGGTGCGGGTAAGACCACCATCACCAACCTTATAAACCGCTTTTACGATATCGCTGACGGCAAGATCCGCTACGACGGTATCAATATAAATAAGATCAAAAAATCCGACCTGAGAAGATCCTTGGGGGTCGTGCTTCAGGACGTAAACCTCTTTACCGGCACCGTGATGGAGAACATTCGCTACGGCAGACTTGATGCCACCGACGAGGAGTGCATCGCAGCGGCAAAGCTCGTTGACGCCGACGGCTTCATCCGCATGCTGCCCGATGGATATGACACCGTGCTCTCCGGTGACGGTGCGGGTCTTTCCCAGGGCCAGCGCCAGCTTCTCTCCATTGCCCGTGCCGCCGTTGCCGATCCCCCCGTCATGATCCTTGACGAGGCCACAAGCTCCATCGACACCCGCACCGAGGCCATAGTTCAACGCGGTATGGATAACCTTATGAAGGGTAGGACGGTATTTGTCATTGCACACCGTCTTTCCACCGTTCGCAACTCCGACGTCATCATGGTTCTTGATAAGGGTCACATCATTGAGCGCGGCTCTCACGAAAAGCTTATGGCTCAAAAGGGGCAGTATTATAGGTTATACACCGGAGCATTTGAGCTTGATTGATGCAGTACCGCATTCATCAAGAATTAAATATAGATATTAAAAAAATGCACCCGTGCAGCTTGCACAGGTGCATTTTGATTTTAAAATTATCAGCCGTTTACGGTAATGGTGTAGCAGTTATTGTAGGATCTGCCGGGGGCAAGGTGCTCCATATCGCGCTTTGTTTCCAGGTCATCGACCTCCTTATCATAGGCGGGAACGCTTGACCAGGGCTCAATGCAAACGTAGGGGGCCTCCTTCTTGGGGGCGTGCCACAGACCGAGATAGCGCATATCGGGGAACTCCATACGCACAGTGCGGTTATTTTTGCTGTTGCGCAGGGTTACAGCCTTGCACATATCCTCAAGCACGATGGCGTCGTTGTCAAAAAGGTCGTGCTTAAGGGGCAGGATGCGACCAAGCATAAGGCTGTAGGGGTTGGAGATGCGGGTGGTGTAGCAGGTGGGGCTCATTGTGATCTGCTTTACCGGCTTTACGCAGTCAAACTCAAGGTAGTAATCCTCAAAAACGGTGCCGTCCTGAGCAAAGGGAATGTTGAAGCCGGGGTGACCGCCAACAGAGAAAATGAGCTCCTTGGTATCGGTATTGGTTACGCAAATGTCGGTGGCAACCGTCGTGCCGTTAATGCTGTAGGTTATTTTCAGATCGAAATTAAAAGGATACTGAGCAAGGGATGCTTCGCTCTGGGTGAGGTGGAAGCAAAGGGTGGTATCGGTTTTTTCTGCAAGCTCAAACTGAGTTTTGCGGGCAAAGCCGTGAAGATTCATCAGGTATTCCTTGCCGCCGTAGTTGTATTTGCCATCGGTGAGACGGCCGCAGATGGGGAAGAGGTTGTAGGCTCTGCCGGACCAGAATTCGGGGTTGCCCTGCCATAAGTATTCTACGCCGCTTGCGTCCTTTATGCTTTGAAGCTCTGCCCCCATTTCGGATACGGTTACGGTGATCTTGCCGTTGGTTATAGTGTGTAGATTTTGCATTATGATATCTCCTTAATTTTGTAAATAATGTGTTGATCAAATTATAACATACGAGATGTACTTTGCCAAGTTTTTTAAGTGATCAAGCAGATGAATTTTCAAGTATTTCGGGCATTATTATGACAAGGTGTAAAACCGATTGACAAACCGGGGCTTGTTCATTATAATAATATGGCATATCTATGCTAAAGTTAATTATGTGACGGAGCAAAAATTACGGCTCCTGCCACTTATATATGAAAGGATGTATAAAAAATGTTAAGAACTTATCAACCCAAAAAGAGACACAGAAGTAAGGTACACGGCTTCCGTAAGAGAATGGCTACCAAGAATGGCCGCAACGTGCTTGCACGCCGTCGCAACAGAGGCAGAAAAAAGCTTAGCGCTTAATCAGCCTGCAAAGCGTTAGTTTTGTAAAAAAATCAAAAGAAAGAGGTGCCCTTATGCAAAAGGAGTATATGCTGAAGAAAAATAAAGAATTCAGATACGTATACAACAAAGGCACCTCGGTAGCAGACAGATATCTTGTGCTTATCACGGTCAAAAACCGAATGGGGATGAAGGTGGGCTTTTCCGTAAGCAGGAAGCTTGGCAATGCGGTATGCCGCAACCACGTCAAGCGTTTGCTCAGGGAGTGCGCCCGCGTTATTCTGCCCAAGGGTGACGGGCACAAAAGCTATCTGTTTATTGCTCGTTCCGCATCGGCAAATGCGAGCTATCAGACCCTTTATAGGTCTATGGAGGAGCTGGTGGCGCGGAGCTGTCGGGAGCAGAAGCAATGAAGAGGGTTGCTCTTGCACTTATCAGGTGGTATAAACGGAGCATTTCTCCGCTTCAGCCGCCGTCCTGCAGGTTCATTCCAACCTGCTCTGAGTATACCTATCAGGCAATAGAGCGCTTTGGCGTTTTAAAGGGCTGCTTGCTCGGTCTTGGAAGGATACTGAGGTGTAATCCGTTCTTCAAGGGAGGATACGATCCCGTTCCGGAGGAGTTTCCGCGTAAGAAAAGAAGCTCTAAGGGGAGTCGGAGCTGACAAGGGCTGCGTGCAGTAGGGCAGATATAGGAAGTAAAATAATAGAAAGACAGAAGCGAGTAATTCGCGCGGTACAGTTTAATGACAGAGGTACTTCTTGACGTATTTAACTGGATAAACGATACCATAACGGGCAATTTTGGCTTGACCATCATCCTGTTCACCTTTCTTTTGAGGGTGGTTTGTTTACCCATAGACATTTATTCCCGTAAGGGTCAGCGTGACTACGCCATAAAGACCGCTGCGATGAAGGGCGAGATCGACCTTATCAATAAGGCATATAAGCACGACCCTCAGCGTCAGCAGCAGGAGATAATGGCACTTCGTAAAAAGCACGGTATAGGCATAATGCCCAAGGGCTGCTTCAGCCAGCTTCTTGTGTATCCCTTGCTTATTGCCTTTTTCGCGGTGTTCCGTAACATGGCGGCACTTCAGATCCGGGAGCTTTCCGATCTTGTAGCACAGTACGGTCCCGAGCATGAGGTGGTGACTCAGTGGTTTAACGAAAACAGCTTTTTGTGGATCCGCAATATATGGATGCCCGACAATGCCATCAGCACAAGCTCCATACCGGTCATAAGGGTAATACCCTTCATAAACTTCAGCGATGCCATTGTTCCCACGGGTGATTATCTTACAAACAACATTCTTGCAGGCGGCGGAATTACCGATCCCGACGTTGCGGTAGCCATTCGCGCAAATATGAATCAGCTTGTAAATACCGGAAGCTATTCCGGCAACAACGGTTGGTTCATTCTGCCCGTGCTTTCGGCTGTTTTGCAGTTCTTCTCCATGAAGATAACCACAAAGCTCAATCCGCAGACCGCTGCAATGGATGCCGCAGATCCTCAGGCCGCATCCAGCAAAAAGATGTCCAACACCATGAACATCATCTTCCCGCTCCTGTTTGCATTCTTCTGCTTTACCTCCTCCAGTGCACTTGCCATCTACTGGGTGGCCTCCAGCGTGATCATGACCGTGTTTAACGTTCTTATCGCTAAGGGCCTTGACTGGTTTGATGCAAGAAAGCAACCAAAAGCAACAGCTACAGTTAAGTAAGACGCCTTTTTTAAGCAAGGCAACAAATTAAAAAGGAAAGTAAAATAAATGAGCCGAATTTTAGAAATTGAAGGCAAGACCATAGACGAGGCCATATTCAGGGGTCTGGAGCAAATGGGCTTGTCCTTTGACGAGGTGGAGATAGAGATCCTTCAAGAGAGCAGTAAGGGCTTTCTGGGCATCGGCAAGACCAGCGCTAAGGTAAAACTTACCGAGCGCGAGAAGACCGACGATTGGGGCACCGTAAAGGCTACTCCCAAGCCCGAGAAGAGGGAATCAAGACCCGCCAAGACAAATACATCAAACAACACAAATGCAAAGCGCAATCAGAGACGCGAGGCATTTGAAAACGCTCCCGTTGTAAAAAAGGAGATCGTAGGCCGGCCCGTGGGCGAGGACGATCCCGCAGTGGCATTCCTCAGGGGCATGCTTACCTCAATGGGAATAGAGGCTTCGCTTAAGGCTGTTATGAATGAAAACGGTCTGTACATTGAAATAAGCGGAGAGAATATGGGACAGATAATCGGATATCGCGGTGAGACCCTGGATGCAATGCAGTATCTTACCTCCCTTGTAGCAAACAAGGGCAAGGATGATTACCTTCGCGTTACCCTGGACACCGAGAACTACCGTGCTAAGCGCGAGCAGACTCTTGTGCGTCTTGGAAGACGACTTGCAGACAAAGCACTCAAGAGCGGCCGCAGAGTGTCCCTTGAGCCCATGAACCCCTACGAGCGTCGCATCATCCATTCGTCGCTTCAGGATATCAAGGGTGTAACCACGGTCAGTGAGGGTGAGGAGCCCAACCGCCGTGTAGTCATAATCCCCGAAAGATAATGCATTAAGCCGTTCTGCACAAGGAGCGGCTTTTTTTGGATGATTAGCTTTTCCAAAGCAAATTAAGGTTGATTTTCAGGAGCCAACATGAAGGATATAATTGCGGCGATAGCCACCCCCAGAGGTAAGGGGGGAGTTGCGATAGTCAGAATAAGCGGCGAGGGCTCGTTGGAGCTTGCAAAAGGGCTGTTTTCTCCATGGGAGGAGCCAAAGCCGAGGTATATGTACTACGGCAGTCTGCTTTGCGACGGCAAGGGCATAGACAAGGGACTTGCGGTGTATTTTGAGCAGGGTCGCTCATTTACCGGAGAGCAGACGGTGGAGCTTCATTGCCACGGCGGCGAAAGAGTCAGCGCCCTTGTGCTGGAGGCGGCGATAAAGGCGGGTGCGCGACCTGCCGAGGCGGGGGAATTCACCAAGCGTGCCTTTTTGAACGGCATGATAGATCTCTCGGGTGCAGAGGCTGTGGGGGATATGATAGATGCTCAGAGCAGGGCGGCGGTCCTGCTTGCGGGACAGTCCCTTTCGGGCGGACTTGGGGACATGATACGCTCCTTTCAAAGTGATATAACCGACATTCTTGCCTCCATTGAGGCAAGCATTGATTATCCCGACGAGGTAAGTGAGCAGTACACGAGGGCTTCCATAATCAACACCTTAAAGCAAATGGAGCTGCGCCTTTCGGAGCTTATTGACAGCTATCAATACGGCAGAGTGCGCAAGGAGGGCATCACGGTATGCATAATGGGACGCCCGAATGCAGGAAAAAGCTCGCTGTTAAACCGACTTTGCGGCCGCGAAAGCGCCATAGTAACGGATATTGAGGGCACGACACGAGATCTTCTTCACGAGACCGTGGAGATAAACGGCGTGGCGGTGCATCTTTACGATACCGCGGGTCTGAGGCAAAGCGGGGACATGATCGAGCAGATGGGCATAGAGCGTGCAAGGAAGCAGGCTCAAAGCGCCGATATAGTGCTCTATCTTATAGACGGAAGCAATCCGCCCTCCGTGGAGGACGAGCGGGAGCTTGGGTGGCTCAGGGACAGCGGCATCAACCATTGCGTGGTTACGAACAAGTCCGACATTGGTAATATGGGAGCACAAGGGGAGATCAGCATAAGCGCTCTGACGGGTGATGGTATTGATGATATAAGAGCGTTGATACTAAAATGCGCGGGTGAGGCGACAGAGGGTATAACCATTGCAAGCTTAAGGCATATCCACGCCCTTGAGCGTGCACGTGCTTCGCTTCGTGATGCACTTTGTGCCGCAGAGGTCATGCCCCTTGATTGTGTAAGCATCGACCTTCACAACGGCTGGGAGGCTCTGGGCGAGATAACGGGTCAGACCGTAAACGAGGATATAATCGACAGGATATTTGCCAAATTCTGCGTTGGAAAATAATAATTTTGAGGATATAATACCCAAATAAATATCAAGGTAAAAATATGAGGATTTACGATTGTATAGTAATAGGAGCGGGACACGCGGGGTGTGAGGCGGCGCTTGCCTGTGCAAGGACGGGGCTTGATACCCTGATGCTTGCAATAAGCGCGGACAGCATTGCCTTTATGCCGTGCAATCCCAGCATTGGGGGCACCAGCAAGGGACATCTTGTGCGTGAGGTGGATGCTCTTGGCGGGCAGATGGGCATTACTGCCGACAGCACCGCCATGCAGATGAAGATGCTCAACACCAGCAAGGGACCCGCGGTGCATTCGCTGCGCGCGCAGTCGGACAAGCTTGCATATCAGAATATGATGCGCTCCATAGTGGAGGGCTGCGATGGCTTGACGGTGCGTCAGGGTGAAGCGGTGGACATTGAGGTGGAGGATGGCCGCGTCAGGGCGGTGATCACCGCAATGGGGGACCGCTACGAATGCAGGACCGCCGTGCTTGCCACGGGTGTATATATGGATGCAAGGATCATAACGGGCGAGTATTCAAGAAATTGCGGGCCTAACGGCTTGCTTCGCTCCGAGGGGCTTGCGGACAGCTTAAGAAGGCTCGGGCTTCCTCTTCAGCGCTTTAAGACGGGCACTCCTGCGCGTCTTGACGGAAGGAGCATAGATTACGGTAAAATGGAGCCGCAGTACGGTGCGGAGCGCCTGGCGTTTTCCTTTATGACAAAGGAGGCACCGGTAAGGAACGTGCCGTGCTATCTTACATATACAAATAAAGAAACGCATAGGATAATACTTGAAAATCTGCACAGAGCCCCCATGTATTCGGGGTCGATAAAGGGAACCGGAGCGCGATACTGCCCAAGCATTGAGGACAAGGTGGTGCGCTTTGCCGACAAGGAGAGACATCAGCTGTTTCTGGAGCCTGAGGGAGATTACACAAACGAGATGTATCTTCAGGGCTTGTCCACGAGCTTGCCTAGTGACGTGCAGGAGCGCATGATACACACCATCGAGGGCCTTGAAAATGCCCGCATAGTGCGTCCGGGATACGCTATTGAGTACGAGTGTCTTGATCCCCTTTGTCTTGATGCCACCTTGGCGGTAAAGGGAATAAACGGACTGTTCAGCGCGGGGCAGATAAACGGCTCGTCGGGATACGAGGAGGCGGCGGCGCAGGGACTCGTTGCGGGGCTTAACGCATCGGCACTGGTGCGCGGTATAGAGCCTTTGGTGCTCAGCCGAAGTCAGAGTTATATAGGAGTGTTGATAGACGACCTTGTCACAAAGGGCACAAAGGAGCCCTACAGAATGATGACCTCACGAGCCGAGTTCCGACTCAGCCTCAGACAGGATAATGCCGACCTTCGACTCACCGAGATGGGATATCGCATGGGTCTTGCAAGCAAGGAAAGGCTGGATGCCACCATTGCAAGAAAAGAGAGGATCGCGGCGGCGGCAAAAGCGCTGGAGAGCTGTCATCTCAGCATGAGTCAGGTCAACACGGTGCTTACGGAGCCTGCCGACAGAGGAATGACGGCAAAGGAGCTTTTGAAACGCTCCGACGTGCAGTATACCTCCATTGCTGCGGTGGCACAGCTGCCCGAACTGGACGAGCAGGACGTGCTCACCCTTGAGACCGATATTAAATACGAGGGATATCTGCAAAAGCAGCAGAGCCTTATAAACGAAATGGTACGCCTTGAGGCAAAGAAATTGCCGCAGGAGGTTGATTACACTCTTATAAAGGGGCTGAGGATCGAGGGGGCGCAGAAGCTCAATGCCATAAGGCCCGTAAGCCTTGGTCAGGCAAGCAGAATTTCGGGAGTATCCCCCGCAGATATAGCCGTGCTTATGGTGTGGCTTGAAAAGAACGGAGAAAACAAATGAGTATAATCCCAATCTTGAAGGATGGCTTTAACAGGCTTGATATAGCGATGAGCGGTGCACAGCTTGAGATGCTGGAGACCTATTGCGCAAGGCTGATAGAGTATAATCAAAAGGTAAACCTTACCGCCATAACCGAGCCCGAAGAGATAGCAAGAAAGCATTTTCTTGACTGTGCGGCATGTCAGCATCTTATTCCCGGTGGGGCAAAATGTGCCGATATAGGCACGGGCGCGGGTTTTCCCGGTATGGTGCTTGCAATAGTCAGACCCGACGTAAATATGACACTGTTTGATTCCCTTAATAAAAGGCTTAATTTTTTGCGCGAGCTTGCGCAGGAGCTTTCGGTAAGAGCAGAGTGCGTGCACGCCCGCGCCGAGGATGCGGGACAGGATCCCCTTTACAGGCAGAAATACGACGTTGCGCTCTCAAGAGCCGTGGCAAGGCTCCCCTTGCTTTGCGAATACACCCTTCCCTTTGTAAGGGTGGGGGGATGCTTGCTTGCCCTTAAGGGACCCGAGGTGGAGGGCGAGCTTAAGGATGCGCAGAGGGCAATAAGCATTCTGGGAGGAGCTAAACCGATAGTTGAGCAGAGTGATGCCTTTGACTCTCAGCAGCATAATTTCGTTTTGATAAAAAAGATAAAGGGCACACCGCCGCAATATCCCCGCAAGGCAGGAATGCCTGCAAAAAATCCGTTGGTATAGACCGATATTAAAGGACCCGCACCTTCAAGGCGCGGGTCCTTTGTTATGCAATTGCTTAGGAATTTAGAGATACGTTCCTTACGGAATGATGATATGCAC
>JAFXDC010000013.1 GCA_017516345.1 Clostridia bacterium
ATAAGTACAAGCAAGAAGCTTAATGTCATCTTAAACAGCTTCATAGATACCTCTAAGAATTATTATTTATTAAAATATTATACAATCCCAATAGTAAAAAGTCAATACCTCACGGAAAGGTAATAATAAATGCGCTCGCACGAAAGGGTGGGTGGGCGGGGTGCGAGCGCATTTAAAATATTTAATTATAGCCTAGATCACTTCATACCTTAATATCAGGGAGGAATATGGCTCGTCGAGAGTCACCGTAAGGCCTCCAGCAAGCTCACTTCCCTTTAGGGTAAAGCTCTCCTCGGTATCAAAATTGTAGAATTTATATGTCTTATCGGCCTCAAAGTGCATATTAAGCACGTAGCTTGACTCCTTGCATTCCTTTCTGCGGAAGGCCTGAAGCACGCCCTTTGTACCCTTTTCGTACTGCCAAGCGCACCATATGCTGTGATCGTCGGGGCTCTGAGTGCTTAATGGGTAATAGTCCCCGTTATAGCACTCACGGACAGAGTTGAACTCAGTCATAAGCTGCTTAAAGAGGGTAAAGTCGCGATGATTTTTTATAACGTCTGCAAGATTATCCCCTAATCCCACGTTATTCATTACCGTAATACTCGATCCGCTTGAATAGGATGAGCGGAAGCGATATTTGTCCTCAAGAGCATTTTTCTCCCCCGCACCTGAGCAGGATACAAACCATTCTGCAGTTCCCATGCTTTGGGACTGAAGGACCTCGGGAGCACGCTCGGACCCACATTGACAGTCGCTTCTCCAAAGAGCAAGGCTATACTTTTGCATTTCGATGTCAAGACGGCTACCGCCGCTTGCGCAGTTGTCTATCATAAGGTGCGGAAATTCGGTCATGAGCTGATCAAGCAGTCTGTAAAGGCCATTGATATATTTTATCTGCACTATGCCCTTACGGCTTTGGATATCGTTAAGCTCCCAATACTGGCGCGGATAGGTATTAAAGTCGATACGGAGCCAATCGATGCCATGGTTGCGTATGCCGTTGGCAAGTATAGTATACATAAAGTTATAGCCAAGCTCACAGCCGAGGTTTACAAGGCCATTCTTAAGGCGCCACTTATATTCATCCGGAACAATGTGAGCGAAGCTTTGATATATAGGATCTTGCTCAAGCGGAACGTGCAAAAACGCTTCGGGATGACGCACCGCAAATTTACTGTTCTCACTTGCGCGCTCAGGCTCGTACCAAAGCAGAAAGCCGTGACCGTTTTCGTGCATCACCTTGGTCGCCTTACCGTAGCTACCGTCGGGGCAGACCTCGGGATCCACCTCCCATTCCCCGTTAAATGCCACCCACGCATCTCTTGGGGTCAGATCGCGCGGATGGAACCATCCCGCATCTATCCATATGACGTCAAAATCTATATTTTCATTTTTAATATAGTTGGAGATATCTATAAGCTCGTCTTGCTTTGTATCTCCCCAGAAGGAAAGTGATACAGGCAGATGCTCGCATCTTCCGGGCTTACCAAGAGGAGAAAGCTCGCGCATTATGCCACGGAAGCGATTGTGTGCGGCACGGTTATTGTCGCTGTAATATAATGCAATACCGCTTCCAAGATACAGCTCCTCGCCCGGATAAAGGTAGAAATCGGTATCTTCAACACCTGCGCATATATGCACATTTCCGTTATCCTGGCTGATATCGCACTTCCACTGCCCCGACCAGCCCAGCGCGCACAAGAGTCCGTTCTTTCCGTCGGCAGCATCGATGCTGAAGTAAGGCATGGTCTGCTGTGAGGAGCGTCCGCAGGCACAGGATAGATGCACGCTATCCGTAAGCGGGATCTTCTCCATCAAAAGGTCGTGCTCGATGTTCGGTTGCCACGTGCCCTTGGTGAACGTAAGGATGGGGTCGTTTATCGGAAGCGTGATATCTACGGTCTTAATATCCTTGATCTGAAGGGAATTTTCATTATCGGGATTAACGAGGGTCACATCCCAATATACCGCATCATCATAGTAATACCTTTTATTGACCTTTACTGTAAGACCGTCGGCGAAATACACTGTCTGACCCTCAGCAAGAGTCATTCCCGCTTTTGCAAAGAAATCCTCCCCACCGTAGGTAAGGCTGAATAAATGTCCCAGACATGCCATTCTATCCATAATTGATCCTCCATTTATGCGCTCTTTTATTATTTGCACGGTTTGTGCAAACGATTGCACATCTTTATGGTTTAATTATAGCATATCGAATATCCAATGTCAATACCCTTTTTGAAAAAATTTTATCTGCTTTGGCTATGAGCGCCGGGCAAGCAATTTATCCTATCTCCTTGGGGCATTTTATTTTTAAAGAGCATATCGGCAAGCATCACGGTACCGCGGCCGAACCTTTCGTTTATAAGATATGCCGCCTCATCGGCCCTTTCCCTTTTTTCATGCCCTTCAAGGGAGCCAAGCATATCCTGCTGCACTGCCGCGTCCCTGAAGCAGACATCGCAGGCTCTGACAGAGACCGAGCGAAGCGGAAGTGCCCAATCGTAATTTTCCATAAGCTTTACGACATATTTATAAATGCCGTTTACGGACTGCACAGGAAACTCGGTGGGCATTTGGAGCTGTCGCCAGTTCAGATCGTTTGAGCGCAAGGCTATCTGCACGCTTCGTGCACACAACTCCGCCCTTCGCAGGCTTCTTGATACGTCCTCGCACAAATTTATAAACACCGCAAGCGCCTCGGCAGTGTTTTGCATATCCGAGACCGTAGTAATACCGCTGCTGACCGATCTTACCGTCGGGCTCTCCCCTATCCTGAGCACTCGGGAGCTGTCCAATCCGCTTGCCGCTATCCACAGCTTTACTCCGTTTTTGCCAAGGTAGGTCTGCATTTGCTCTGCACCAACCCTTGCGATATCCCCTATTGTAAATATTCCGCGTCTTTTTAGCGCCGCTTCGGTACGGCTGCCCACTCCAAGAAGCTCACGCGTAGGAAGATGCCATATTTTTTTCTTGAAATCCTCTCTTTTTATAACGGTTATTGCGTCGGGCTTTTTCATATCCGATCCAAGCTTTGCAAACACCTTATTAAAGCTGACCCCCACCGAGACCGTGACCCCAAGCTCCTTTTTCATTCGCTCCTTTATCGCCATTGCGATATCCTCACCGCTTCCGAACAGCCTTCTGCTTGCCGTGACGTCCAGCCAGCATTCATCAAGGCCAAAGGGCTCCACCTGATCTGTATAATCCGAATAAAGCTCTTGAGCAAGCTTGGAAAATTTCAAATATTGCTCAAGATGCGGCTTTACCACGATAAGCTCGGGGCATATCTGCTTGGCCTGATACGCGGTCTGTCCCGTATACACCCCGTATTTTTTTGCTTGCTCACTTTTTGCCAGCACTATACCGTGTCGATCCTCCTGACTGCCGCACACCGCCACTGCCTTTCCCTTAAGGGAGGGATCGAGCGCCGCCTCAATGGAGGCAAAGCAATTATTGATATCCGAATGAAGTATGACCCGTTCCATTTTGCACCTCTTTGATCATTTTTTGATATTTAAATTTATTTTTTAATTTAATATGCATATTAATGTCATTTTCGATTGACAATACAAGCAATCTGTTATATTATTTATGTAATCAGATTGCACTCGTATTATAATGCAATCGGATTGCACTTGTCAATCGGTTTATGCATATTTTTTATCTTTTTAAGGAGGTACTTATTTTGAAATTCGGAGAAAAGCTTCGTACTCAACGTAAAAAATGCCGTCTTACCCAAGCAGAGCTTGCCGCAAAAGCAGGGGTGGCACTCAAGACAATAATCAACTACGAAAACGGCAACACATATCCCCAAAACAGAGAGGTGTACACCACTCTTGCCAATATTTTGGGTGTAGAGGCGGCCTCTCTTCACAACGAAACAGACGATTTCATCACCATGGCGGGCGAGCAATACGGAAAGCGCGGAATGGATCAGGCACGCATACTTGTGGAGCAGATAGGATGTCTTTTTGCCGGAGGCGAGCTTGAGCAGGAGGATAAGGACGCCGTAATGCTGGCTCTGCAGAAGGCGTATTGGGATGCAAAAAGCGAAAATATGAAATATTCTGCAAAAAACAAGAAGGACGTACTGTGATATTAAGCAGCCACATATACAAAAAAGCCAACCAAGCAGTAAAGAAATACGGTACTCGCGATCCGTTTGAAATAGCCGAAGCGTCGGGCGTACACCTTTATTACGAGCAATTCAATTCCCTTCTTGGGCTTTACACCTGCAAGTGGCGCAGACGTATGATATTTTTAAATAACCGTCTGGAGGAGCCCCTAAGCAGCATTGTACTGGCTCACGAGCTTGGTCACGACGTTCTTCACCGTGAGATGGCGGAAAACGGACTTAGGGAATACAACATCTTCGGAATAAAGGATATCACCGAACAGGAGGCGAACGCCTTTGCCGCACATATCCTGATAGATCATGAGGAGCTTGGCGATCTTATCAGAAGCGGCATGTCCCTTCAGGAGATATCCGCAATATTAAATACAAGTCAGGATCTTGTACTTATTAAGCTTGAGCAAATGAAAAAGCTCGGCTTTGACGTCAACATCCCCCGCCCCTCCGATGCAAGCTTTATAAAACGCTTATAATTAAATTTAACCACCGAGAGATCGGTGGTTTCTTTTTTTAAGCGCCCTCGCC
>JAFXDC010000014.1 GCA_017516345.1 Clostridia bacterium
CAACGGGATACGTATACGTAATAGGTGGTTCCGTCTACGAAAGCAAAGGGAAGATCGTAATCGGTATTATTGGGGCCAATAGTTCCTTCCCAATTACCGGTAATAACTGCGTTTCTTGTGCCACGGTCAAGCTTGTTGTCTATTATTGTCTGAGGATCCGGCGGCTCGTGTGTAAAGATGGATACCTCGCTCCACCATGTTCCGTCGGGTATGCTGATCTTGATGTCAACAACACCCTCGCCTGCAACCTCCATGTCCTTGATCCAGGATTCGGGAGTAGGAACGGGTTCGGTAGGAACGGGTTCGGTGTTGGTGGGAGTAGGAACGGGTTCGGTAGGAACGGGTTCGGTGTTGGTGGGAGTAGGCTCGGGCGTAGGCTCGGGCGTAGGCTCGGGTGTGGGCTCGGGCGTAGGCTCGGGCGTAGGCTCGGGTGTGGGCTCAAGAGCGGGCTCGGTGTTGGTGGGTTCAGGAGTGGGGGTTGCTGCAGGTGCGGTGGGGATGGAAGCAGCAAGGCAAATGTTGTCGATGGTATAATCACCGGCTGTGCCATATCCCGCAAAACCAACCTTTACAAGCTTGCCGGATCCGCTCATTGCCTCAAAGGGAATAAATACATAGCCCTCAAAGCCTGCAGGAATAACTACGAAGTTGTTTCTGTAAATCGGGTTAGAAGCATCAACGGTAGCTTCGAGCACACTAGAATCATTTACCAGATAAATACCTGCAGTTGCGGTAATTCTGGTATTGTTGCTTTCGAAGGCAAGCTTAATATCTCCGTCGTTAGTGTTGGAGATATAGAATCCGATATAGTTAGCTGCATCATAAAGGTCGTCAAGGTTTGCAATCTGAGTGGTTACGCTGTCTGCGCCTTCTGCATCAACGTTACCGGTCCAAACGTAACCGCCGTTTTTAAGAGTAAGGTCATTACCGTCAAAGCTATACTCTGCATTGGAACCTGTAGTAAAATTGTTGTTTGCAGTATAGGAAGCAAAATCGTCAATAACTGTGATGTTCATATCACCGTAGAGGGTGGAAATGGTTTTGTCAAACGGAACGCTCAACGAGGGAGCAGTGGGTTCAGGCGTAGGCTCGGGTGTGGGCTCAGTTGTGCCGCAAGTGAACTGATAAGCCTTGTTTAACCAAGACCAACCGTTTGCACCGTCGCTGTTTGCAGCAAACATTGCATAGTAATTTTGACCGGGCACAAGACCTGTAGCGGCTATAGAAAGGGTGTCGCCGGCTGCTCCGCCGCCATTTTTGCCGCCAACGTATGTAGCATCGGTTGCAAACTCAGCGTCCTTCTCGAATGCTCCGGAATCGGAACGCTTGTAAACCTGCCAGAAGCCGTCATCTCCATCCGGGAATGAGGGGGCTTCGGTGAAGATCGCTACCTGCCAAGTGTAAGCAGCAGCAGCCTTCATTTCAGCAGTTGTGGTTACGGTAATATTTCCTTCATCGTCGCAAGAAATATTAGAAACCCAATCTTCTGTTGCGGGTGCTTGACCATAAGCAAATGCAACAAGGCAAGCGCTTACAATAAGACAAAGCACAGTTAAAATAGTAACTAACTTTTTCATAAGAATATCTCTCCTTATTATATTTTAGTGTAATTATTATACACTACTGCAATTTAAATTGCAATACCTAATTTAAAAAATTTTTCATATTTTTTTAATATTTTTTGCAAAAAGTCCGTATTTGCGGGTCTTTTGCACCCGAATGGCGTTAAGCGCCCGAGGCGACGTTTGATATTTGCAGGATTTACGGCATTTTATATTGGGATAAAAAATCACCCGCGAGAGCCTCGCGGGTGACGTGTTATGCGTTAATTATGCTTTCTTTCTCTTAATGGCTACTACTGCGCCTGCACCTGCAAGAGCGGTGATAGCGTAGAGTACTACAGAGATATCAGCGGTTCCGTTATCATCGTCATCAGGAATAACGGTGGGAGTGGGAACAGGAGTGGGAGTGGGAGTGGGCTCGGGAGTTGCCTGAGGAGCGTTGTAGGTGAACCTGTAAGCAACAGGGTTAACGTCCCATACCTCGTCAACTGTCGATCCGTAGGGATTTACGCAACGGGATACGTATACGTAATAGGTGGTTCCGTCTACGAAAGCAAAGGGAAGATCGTAATCGGTATTATTGGGACCAATAGTTCCTTCCCAAGCACCGGTAATAACTGCGTTTCTTGTGCCACGGTCAAGCTTGTTGTCTATTATTGTCCGAGGATCCGGTGGCTCATGTGTAAAGATGGATACCTCGCTCCACCATGTTCCGTCGGGTATGCTGATCTTGATGTCAACAACGCCTTCTCCGGCAACCTCCATGTCGGTGATCCAGCTCTTGGGAGCGGCATTGGTAGCGCTTACAACAGAGCTTGAAAGGTACCACGGTACGGTTATGGTTACGTAAGAGCCTACATATACGTTACCGGGACGAGTTTGGGTCAGCTTCATATTGTAGGTAACGCCGGGCATAAGCTTGAGGTTTGTAGTAACGTCAAGACCCCAACTGCCCATATTACGGTATTCATAAGAAAGTGGCTCGGTATTGTCAAAGGTGAAGCGAACCGTATCGGTATTAAGATTAAGACCGTTGTTAACCAGCGCGCTATCCGCTATTCTTGCATTAAGCTTAGAGAAGGGACCATTGTGGTTTCCGGGGCAATAAGAAGTGTGTGCTGCACCGTTCTCTCCGCCACGGCAGGTGTTAATTCCGTTGGTGTGGATATTAACGCACTGACCAATTCTGTCCTGTTGATCAAAGTTAAACTTAACGGTTACACCGGTAAGGTCATAAGTAACCTCAGTTGCCGCGGTATTGGCACCGTCAGCGCCTGTTATGGGGGCAACAGGAGTGCTGATATCCTGCTTAAGAACGTAGTAGTAGGTGCCGTCAGCGTCAACGGTATCGGTAACAGGAGCGCCGCCGTAGGTTACATCGATCTTCTTGTCATAGTCATTACCGCCTGCCTGAGCCTTGGTCTCGCTGTCGTAACGGTAAATAGCACCATCCTTACCCTTGTTGATGGTATAGGTAAGGGTGTTTTCCAGACCGTCAGCTGCAACCGAAAGGGTGGGATCGGAGGGAACAGTATAAACTATTCTTCCCAAGGCGTAATACTTATTGTTAACATATCCGAGAATGTAGAAATAATAAGTTTTTCCGGGGGTGTTTTCAAAATTCTTGGTTCTGTCTTGTGCAGGAACGTTGGGATTCCAGCTTGCATCAAGGGCAAAGACCGAATCCTCGTTTATAAACGCACGTCTGTTATACAAAGAGTTGTTATAGGTGTGGGATCCTCTCTTGAGCTTGAAGCAATATCTGAAGAAATACTGCTGCATGGTGTTGCCGTTGGTACCCCAAAGGGAATCGTCAATAAGATCGGGCTCCTCCTCACACATTGCGATCTCATACCAGGAATAACCCTGCGGTGCATTATTAGCTGTAGGAATACTCCAGGTAAGATATACTCCATCCTGATAGGCAACTGCATTAAAGCCCTCACAAGATTGTCCATTGCTATTAACGGGTGCTGCAAATGTTACGAAGCTAAACAACGGAATCATCATAGCAACCGCAATCAACAGACACAATATCTTTTTCATGCTTTTCATATAAATTTACTCCTTATTATAATAATAGTATAAATATTATAGCCCACCGCAACACGCTTTGTCAATACCCATTTTTGAAAAAATTCATAAAATATTAATATTTTTTTGGAAAAAAGCCGTATTTGGCGAGGTGTTTTTTGATGCGACCTAAAAAACGCTTGACACGATGGCGCTATAGGAGTAAAATACCAACAAATTTAATACTAAAGGCTATGACGAAGAATGGTCTTGGAGAAAAACAGCTCAGAGAGCCGACGGTCGGTGCAAGTCGGCGTGTTATATATCCTTTTCCTCTCACTTCCGAGCCGGAAGCTCGAAGCAAGCTTGTCTAGAGCGACCCGTGCCTGCTACGTAAGTGCATAGAAGTTGTCCGACTTCGAAGAGTGGCGGATCTTTCCGCAATTTGAGTGGTACCGCGAGTGTTTTACACCCGTCTCAAAGCAATTGGCTTTGTGACGGGTTTTTGTTTGCTCTGCCATCAAGCCTTTATAACGAAAGGAGCTTTTATAATGAAAAAGATCAGTATTTCCGACATCACCCTTAAAAAGCTGTCCGCGGACAGAGCAGTATCCCTGCTGTTCAGGGAAAAATCAGCCATCGCCAGATGCGCCGACGCCATAGGCGCGGACGCAGTGGAGCTTCCTGCTGTGAGGTCGGTACGCGAGGATACCATTATATATAAGACCATCGCACAGAGCGTGCAGGGAGCCGTCCTTGCCATCCCGGTAGGCTTCACCGCAGAGGGCGTGGAGACGGCATGGGAGTGCATAAAGGAGGCCAAAAGCCCAAGGCTTCAGGTGGAGCTTCCGGTAAGCACCATAGTGATGGAATATACCTATCATATAAAGCAGTCAGCAATGCTTAAGAAGGTGGCTGAGCTTGTAACAGCAGCCAAGGCGCTTTGCGCGCAGGTGGAATTCTCCGCACTTGACGCTACCAGGGCAGATGCAGACTTTCTTATTGAGGCACTAAAGCAGGCCGAGGCGTGCGGCGCCACCGCGGTGACGGTTTGCGACGACGCAGGCATCTCCACTCCCGATCAGATCGCAGAGCTTACCCTTGCGGTAAAGCAGGCGGTAAGTGTTCCCGTGTACGTTCAGGTATCGGATCGCATCAGCATGGGCGTAGCGTCGGCATTTGCCGCCATAAAAAACGGAGCGGACGGCATAAAATGCGCCATGACGGGCAAGGATATCCTGCTTACGGGCAAGCTTTCCGATGCCGTGAGTTCATGCTCATCTCAGATAAACGCCTACGTCTCCCTTGACACCACCAAGCTTCACGCAAGCATTGAGGATATGACCTCCAACATCAGCCACGAGGAGTATCAGGACGGCAAGGTCAGCGAGAAAAAGAAGATATTGCTTGATTCGGACTGCACCGTGGAGACGGTCTTCCACGCCGCAAGCGTGCTTGGCTACGAGCTTTCGGATGCCGACACGGGCGCTGTGTGCAAGGCCATAAGGCAGGTATGCGAAAAGAAGGGCTCCGTGGGCTATAAGGAGCTTGAGGCTGTAATTGCAAGCTCTGCCATGCAGGCTCCCTCGACGTATCATTTTGAAAGCTACACCACCACCTGCGGCAATCTTTCAAGCTCCATGTCTCAGGTCACCTTAAGACGCAAGGATGAGCTCATATGCGGCGTAAGCAACGGCGACGGCCCCATCGACTCGGCTTTCCGCGCAATAGAGCAATGCATAGGACATCATTATGAGCTTGATGATTTTCAGGTACAGTCGGTAACCGAGGGCAAGGAGGCTCTGGGCTCCGCACTTGTACGCCTGCGCGTAAACGGCAAGCTCTACTCGGGCAACGGCATCTCCACCGACATCGTTGCCGCCAGCATCAGGGCATATATAAACGCTCTTAACAAGATAGTCTTTGAGGAGGCTTAAGATGAAGATCGTATTTTCCACAAAAAACGTAAGCCGTCCGTCCTTTCTGGACACCTGCCGCTACGCCTACGACTACGGCTTTGAGGGCTTTGAGATATACGATGCATTTAAGGAAAGAAGCAGTCATCACGACAGCATTCTCAGGCGGGACCGCGTTGCCGATGCCAAAAGAAAGCTGGTAAACAGAGGTCTTGCGGTATCCGCGCTTCGCATGCCCGACTCTCTTGAGCAGGACTCCTGCACCGCAGAGAGCTTGGAGAAATACGTTGAAATGGCGGCGATAGCGGGCATCGAAAGCGTCATTGTACGCGCAGAGAGGGAGGTCTCCTACGAGACCCTTGATCAAAAGCTAAGCCCCGCGATAAAGCGAGCAGAGGCAGGCGACGTAAGCATACTGCTTGAGACCGTGGGATATCTTGCAAGCACCGAAAAGGTCATTGATTATATAAATCACCTTGCCTCCGCCGCCATCGGAGCCGCATGGAACGTGCGCGGCACCTATTTTGACGCGGGGGAGACCGCCGAGGCCACCATCAAGACCCTTGGCGCATACATCAAATACGTGCGTCTTGGGGACATGAAGGAGGGCAGGACCGTGCTGATCGGCGAGGGCGACCTGGAGGTACAAAAGCTCATCAACGCTCTGTCCTCCCTTAACTACGAGGGCTACATCTGCGCCGCCTGGAACGAGGAGATCAGCGACGCCGACATAGTGCTTACCCACTTTACAAACTATATCTCTGCCCTTAACAGGGAAAAGAGATCCTATGAGCGCGCCTATTATAACCGCGCCAAAACGGGAACGTACGTCTGGAAAAAGTACGACGTGATAGACGCCACCTTCTCTCAGGTGTTGGACACCATGGCGCAGACCTATCCGGACCAATACGTTTTTAAATATCCCACCCTTGACTATACCCGCACCTACGAGCAGTTCCGCCGCGACGTGGACGAATGCGCCGCCGCCCTCATCTCCCTTGGCGTAAAGGCGGGGGATCACGTTGCGGTATGGGCAACCAACGTGCCCCAATGGTATATAACCTTCTGGGCAACCACCAAGATAGGTGCCGTGCTTGTAACCGTAAACACCGCCTACAGGATCCACGAGATAGAATATCTTTTAAAGCAATCGGATACTCACACCCTTGTGATGATAGAATTCTGCAAGGATATTAATTATAAGGAGATAATCTCCGAGCTTTGCCCCGAGCTTAAGTGCCTCAAGCCGGGTGCCCCTCTGTATTCCAAAAATCTGCCCTTCTTGCGCAACGTAATAACGGTGGATTTCTCCATGGACGGCTGTCTGACCTGGGAGCAGATGCTCTCCCGCGCCGAGCTCGTACCCCTTCAGGAGGTACACAGAAGGGCCTCCCTCGTGCGCCCCGACGACGTTTGCAATATGCAATACACCTCGGGCACCACGGGCTTCCCCAAGGGGGTAATGCTGACCCACCGAAACATCGTAAACAACGGCAAGACCATCGGCGACCGTATGGATCTTTCCACCGCCGACCGCATGATGATACAGGTCCCCATGTTCCACTGCTTCGGTATGGTGCTTTCCATGACCAGCATGATGACCCATGGCGGCACACTTTGCCCAATACCGTATTTCTCACCCAAATCCTCCCTTGCCTGCGTAAACGACGAGCACATTACCTGCTTTAACGGAGTGCCCACCATGTTTATCGCAATGTTTAACCACCCCGATTTCGCCAAGACCGACTTCTCCTATATGCGCACCGGCATCATGGCGGGCGCCAACTGTCCTGCCGACCTTATGCGCCGTGCCGCAAAGGAGATGAATATGACCGAGATCATCTCGGTCTACGGACAGACCGAGGCATCCCCGGGCTGCACCATGGGCGAGGTAAACGAGGATATCGACCACCGCGTAGAGACGGTGGGAAGCGCCTTCCCGGGAGTTGAGTGTAAGATAATCGACCCCGAGACCGGAGACGAGCTTCCCGACGGTCAGAGCGGTGAGTTCGTTGCCCGCGGCTTCAACATCATGAAGGGCTACTATAAGATGCCCGAGGCCACCGCTCAGGCAATAGATGCCGACGGCTGGCTGCATTCGGGCGATATCTGTATGCGCACCCCCGACGGCTACTACAAGGTCACGGGCAGGCTTAAGGATATGATCATCCGCGGCGGCGAAAACCTCTATCCCCGCGAGATCGAGGAGTTCTACCTCACCAACCCCAAGGTGCGCGACGTGCAGGTGGTGGGAGTCCCCGACGAGCGCTACGGCGAGGAATGCTGTGCATGGGTGATACTCCACAAGGGCGAGACCGCCGACGAGAACGAAATGAAGGAGTACGGATACGCCTCCATCGCACGGCATAAGGTCCCCAAATACTTTATGTTTGTTGATGAGTTCCCCATGAACGCCGCAGGCAAGATCTTAAAATATAAGATGCGCGATCACTCTGCCGAGGTCCTCGGACTTAAAAAATAGTATAAAAAGTACTCAAGCCGCACTTAACGTGCGGCTTTTTCTTCACTTGCACCCTTGGCACAGGCTTCACTAAAGCTCACAAATACCCTCTGCCCTTTTTCTCTTATATACCACCCAAAAACCTTCGCGCGCCCTCGCCCCGAAGGGGCGAAAGCGCTTGCAGCAGTGCGAAAGCACGCGTGCAAGCGTAAGCGCGGGTGCATCCGCAAGGATGCGCCCGCGGGCGCGGGGGACAGACAAATACGCGATTTTTCCCCTTCCTTTGCACTCAACCCCGAGGACAGAAGCGCGCCCGAGGCGATAGCCGCCACGGCTTGCGCGAAGCGCAAGGCGCAGCGCGCCGATGTC
>JAFXDC010000015.1 GCA_017516345.1 Clostridia bacterium
AAATATTATTATCCCATATTATTTATCAGACTCAGCACCCAGGGGAGCAGAACCGCAACGCCGGCTATTACTCCCATCATTATGCCGTCGGAGCGCTTAAAGTGGAAGCCGCGACGGTATATAACGTAGCCCACGAAGGCAATGACGGTAACAAGGCCTATAAGGATGACTTGGGTAAAATTCGCGCTTGAGGACTTAAAGAAGGCTATTGTCACTATAAGGCTTATGGCATACACAGGTATCAGGGTCTTGTAGCAGAACCAGGAATCAGAGTTCTCCTGAACCTTTTCCGGTCGATTCTTTCCGAACATGAAGATATTGCCCGCCGTTGCGGCGGCACCCAATGCACAGGTAACGGCAGATCCGATACCGTGATGGGTCATCATCATCTCTAAAAAATATCCGATCTTTTGCCTCATCATTGTGTTCTCTGCGTCCAAGGTGGCCTCTGTGATACTTGAAAAGAGAGTGGTTCTGAATACCATGGCACCAAGGTCGCTGTTTTTAAAAATTATGCTCAGTGCCGCAAATACTGCAGGCAGCACGAACGCCCAAAGCGCCATATTGATGATGCCGTCCACAATGGAGCTTGCGCGATTAAATACGAACGCGAACACCGAGTACATGGCAAGGCCAAGCATCAGACACTCGGGGTAATGCAGCAGCACCGGAAGCATATTAAGCTCCTGCGCTCCGCCATTGATCACAAGCATCATTATATTTTGAAAATAGCATGCCGTAAAGGGTATTATCATCATCAGGTAGCCCACCGCAAAATGAACAAGCCCGATATCCCGTCTTGAAATGGGCAGATTATACCACATATCAAGGTTTCTTCTGCGCTTAAAGGTGGAAAATTGCAGGATGGGTGCAAGCACGCTCATAACGCAAAGCACCGTCACCGAGGTTCCAAGGTTCGGAAGCACCTGCTCTATAGCGGCAGAAAATAATTTGATAAAGGGGGCAAAGGCCATCATGGATATAAGACAGCTCACCGCCGTGATTATCAAAACGGTTTTAAGGTTTGATATGAAATGCATTTTAAAATAGGACCAAGCGTTCATTTTTAACACCTCGATTCTTATTTTTACGCCGTTGCCGCGCCCCATTAATAAGGTTTCCTTATATCATCATGGGCGCAAAGGTTGCAAGGAATCCGATTATACCCATAATGATGCCGTCAGAGCGCTTGAAATGGAAGCCGCGACGGTATATGATATATCCAACGAATGCAACCACGGCAACAAAGCTGGTAAAGGTATATCCGAAAAGAAATCCGATGATAAATTCTATTATTGCTACTCCGGAGGAGCTATCTCCCTGTTGTGCAAGAAGCCCGAAGCCTCCGGTTATACCCATAATAAGGCTTATGGCATACACCGGTATCAAGGTGCGGTAGCAAAAGAACGAGCTTGACACCTCCTGTACGGTCTCAACACGTCTTTTCCCAAACAGCAGAAAATTTCCCACCGCAGCGGCGACGCCCAGAACGGTATTTATTATAAAGCCTATACCCTCAGGGCTTGATATATTGGCAAAATACTTGGCAAGATCGATCCTTCCCACACCCCTCATTGTTACCTCGGTTGCCGAGGTAATGCTTATTATTGGGGAAAAGGTGGGTGTGCTGAGGGTCATTTTAAGCATATCCATGCTTTCAAATACCGCAGAGCCGCAAAGCATCAAGGTGGGGATAAGGACCATCCACAGAGCCATGCATATTATGCCGTCCACAATGGAGTTTGCCCTGTTAAATATAAAGGTATTTACCGAATACATGGTAAAGCCGGAAAGCAGTCCAAGAAAATAAAACGGAATAAGCGGGGGCATATAAAGGTTAGAAGCCGCACCGTTTATATAAAGCAAGGCTATATTTTGCAAAAAGCAGGCGGTAAACGGAATTATCACCATAAGAAGGCCGATCATAAAATGTACAGCGCCGAGAGCTCGCCTTTTGATGGGCAACGCCCCCCACATATCAAGATCCCTTCTGCGCTTGAAGGTGGAGAACTGCAAAATCGGGGCAAGTATGCTCATAACGCAAAGCACAAAAACCGACATTCCCAGAGTAGGATGGTATGTGTAACTCACTTCTCCGGTTTCAATTCCCACATGCTTTTGCACCTGGAAGGTGGCGGTAAAGAGCATGCACAGCATTAAGCACAGGGCTGTAATTATAATGATGGTCTTAAGGCTTGAGCGAAAGTGCTGTTTAAAGTATGGCCAAGCATTCATTACAGCACACCTCGATCCTTATTTACGTCGTGTATGAAGGCCTCCTCAAAGTCCACCGCCACCTGATCCATAATGACCGGGGAAAGGCTACGCAGAAGCTCCATGCACTTCTCAGGCTCTCCCTCCATAACCACGGTGGCAAACTTACCGCGCACGTTTACCGAGCAGGCGGGGATATCTGCAAAAAACTCATTTGTCACGGTGTGGGTAAAGGCAAGCTCAAACTTACAGAGCCTCTCCACGTGCTCGGAGATATCTCCGTAGCTCTTGACGGTATGGTCGTCTATCAGCACAAAGCTGTCGCAGAAGTCCTCAAGCTCGCGCAGAGAATGGCTGGAGATGAGCACCCCTGTGCCGCTTTGGTCCACAAGGGCGGCGATATGCTCCTTGAACACCTTGCGTGCAAGGGGATCAAGGCCGTCAAATGCCTCGTCAAGCAGCAGATATCTCGGCTTTAATGCAAGAGCAAGGGCGACAAAGGTCTGTCTGCGCATGCCCTTTGAGAAATTGCGCATTGCCTCGTTGCCTTCAATGCCGTATATCTTAAGAATTTTATGATATTGCTCCTTATCGGCATTGGGATAGAAGGTCTTATAAAACTCAAATATGGAATCGGGTGTGGAATGAGCGGTATAGTATGGCTCATCGGGCAGAAAGAATATACCCTGACGCACCTTGGGGTCGGTGGGAGGCTGACCGTCATAGGTAATGCTTCCGCTGTCGGGAATATACACGCCCGCAAGCAGTCTCAGAAGCGTGGTCTTACCCGCGCCGTTTATGCCCACTATTCCCATTATTCCGCTATCGTGTACAGTAAGGCTTACGTCCTTAAGTACCGTCTTATTACCTAGCTTATGTGTAAGCGAATCAATACAAAGCATCCTTGTAAACCTCCTCTACCACTTCTAACAGGACCTTTTTGTCTACACCGGATTTTCTGATGGTGTACACAGCCTCATAGACATCATTGGTGCTTTTTTCTTCACCGTAAATAACGTAGACACCCTTCTTTGGAACCGCTCTTAAAAGATTCTTGCTCTCAAGATATACGTATGCCTTTTGTACGGTGTTGGGGTTTATGCCCATATCCTCCGCAACGGCTCTGACCGACGGAAGCTTATCACCGTTTACCAGTATTCCCAGACGGATATACCTCTCGAAGCGCTCCACAACGTCCATATATACGTCGCGTCTGCCGCTAAGATACTTTGGCATATTAACACCTCCTATATTTTTTATTCTGTACTAATTGTATTTTATACTATTGATACAATCCTTGTCAACAGTTTTTTTATTTTTATTTGTTTTTTCAGAGAAGCATCATGGCAAAAACCCACCCGCACCGCTTTTTTTGCAAAGGAGCAAGTACGGTCGCCGCGGCGGAAGGGCGAAGCGCAAAAGTCGCGGCGCGTGCTTGCGATAAAATACCCACAAGACAACAGTTCGGTCAAAATTAACGAAATATTCACACATATCCCCATTGCACCCTGCATTTTTCGATATTTTTTTCTCAGCAATTATATTTTTAATTGACGGATTTACACAAGATTATTATAATAATAAAAATAAGAAAGGGCATTATTAAAGCACCATCGGCTTTTGCCATTCTTATAGCTTTCAATGCCTTGCTTTTTTAGCAAGCACAAATTAAATGATATCAACGGAAAGGGGCGATAATTTTGGCTAAACTGACTTTTCTTAAGGACGTATGCAAGGGTTGCTCTTTATGCATCGAGGCTTGTCCCAAGAATATAATCAAGTTATCCAAATCCATTAACGCCAAGGGCTACAATTACGCTGAGCTTACCGATGAGGCAGCCTGCATAGGCTGTGCATCGTGTGCCCGTATGTGCCCCGACTGCGTAATTACGGTGGAAAAATAACAAGTCCTAAGGACTTACGCTTGCCGCCTCAAGGGGCGGCGAAACATCAAGTAAAAGGAGATACGCAAAATGGAAAAGCATTTAATGAAGGGCGCCGAGGCCATTGCTGAAGCCGCTATACTTGCAGGCTGCAGACAGTTTTTCGGCTACCCCATTACACCGCAGAACCAGATCCCTGAATATATGAGCAAGCGTATGCCTCAGATAGGCGGCTGCTTCCTTCAGGCAGAGAGCGAGGTTTCTGCAATAAATATGGTTTACGGCGCGGCAGGCAGCGGCGCCAGGGTAATGACCAGCTCGTCAAGCCCCGGAATATCCTTAAAGCAGGAGGGAATCAGCTACATAGCTTGTGCGGAGCTCCCCTGCGTAATAGTCAACATCGTGCGCGGCGGCCCCGGTCTTGGCGGCATTCAACCCGCACAGAGCGACTACTTCCAGTGCACCAAGGGTGGCGGACACGGCGACTACCGTCTTATCGTGCTTGCTCCCGATTCGGTTCAGGAGGCTGTGGATTTCACCTATAAGGCATTCGATCTTGCCGACAAGTACCGCAACCCCGTTCTTATTCTGGGCGACGGTATGATCGGTCAGATGATGGAGCCCGTGGTGCTTCCCGAGGCAAAGACCGAATTTGTCGACAAGCCCTGGGCGACCACAGGAAGAAAGGGCAAGGACAGAAGAATAATCAACTCTCTGTACATAGATCCCGCCGTGCTTGAGCAGATCAACCTCGAGCTTATGAAAAAGTACGAGCTTATTGCCAAAAACGAGACCGCCTGCGAGGAGTATATGGCAGACGATGCCGACATCATCATCGCCGCCTACGGCACCACCGCCCGCATTGCAAAGAAATCCATCAAGGAGCTTCGCGCAAAGGGCATCAAGGCAGGTCTTATCCGTCCCATCACCCTGTGGCCCTTCCCCTCCGAGGCATTCAGCAAGGCGGCAGATCACGCCAAGTGCATGCTCACGGTGGAGATGAGCTGCGGACAGATGGTAGAGGACGTTCGTCTTGCAGTAAACGGCAAGGTGCCTGTTGATTTCTTTGGCAGGGTCGGCGGTATGATCCCCTCCTGGAAGGAGATCATGGCTGCGGCGGAAAACACTCTTAAAGGGGGTAAAAACTGATGGCTGTTGTATTTAAGAAGACCGATATGCTTACCGATGCACCCCTGCACTACTGCCCCGGCTGCACCCACGGTATAATCCACCGTCTGGTAGCCGAGGTTTTGGAGGAGCTTGGCGTTGGCGATAAAACCATCGGCGTAGCTCCTGTAGGCTGTGCGGTATTTGCTTATAATTATTTTAACTGTGATATGCACGAGGCGTCCCACGGACGTGCTCCGGCGGTTGCCACCGGCATCAAGCGCACCCATCCCGATGCCTGCGTATTTACCTATCAGGGCGACGGCGACCTTGCAAGTATCGGTACCGCCGAAATAGTTCACGCCTGCACCCGCGGCGAGAAATTCACCACGATATTTGTAAATAACGCCATCTACGGCATGACGGGCGGACAAATGGCGCCCACCACCCTGCCCGGTCAGGTCACCACCACCTCCCCCTACGGAAGAGACACCGACCATTGCGGATATCCCGTAAAGGTCAGCGAGATGCTCTCCACACTGGACGGCGCATACTACATCGCCCGTGTTTCGGTGGACAGCGTTAAAAACGTTATCCAGGCCAAGAAATGCATCAAAAAGGCCTTTGAGTATCAGCTTGCGGGCAAGGGCTTTACCCTTGTTGAGGTCATCTCAAGCTGTCCCACCAACTGGGGCATGACCCCCGTTGAGGCTCTTAACTGGGTTCGCGAAAAGATGCTTCCCTATTATCCTCTGGGTACTTATAAAGATAAGGGGGCGAATGAGTAATGACACATGAGCTTATAATTGCAGGCTTTGGCGGTCAGGGCGTTCTTTCCATGGGACAGCTTTTGGTTCGCGCGGGTCTTATTGAGAATAAAGAGGTATCCTGGCTTCCCAGCTACGGCCCCGAAATGCGTGGCGGCAGTGCAAACTGCTCGGTCATCATCTCCGACGAACCCGTAGTGGCGCCCATCGTTACCGATGCAAGCTGTCTGATGGCAATGAACCGTCCCAGCCTTGAGAAGTTCGTCTCCAGCGTTGTTCCGGGCGGAATGGTGTTTGTAAACTCCTCCCTTATAGATATTAAGGTGGAGCGCACCGACGTTACCGTCTACTACGTTCCCTGCAACCAGATCGCCGCAGAGCTTGGCAACACCAAGGTAGCGGGCAACGTAATGCTCGGCGCATTTATTGCCGCAACAGGAGCAGTAAGCGTTGAAAACGTAATGCAGAGCCTTTCCCAGACCTTCAAAAACAAGCAGCATCTGCTTGGAGTAAACCGCGAGGCACTTGAGGCCGGGGGCGCACTTGTAAAATAATCAGAATAATGATCAAAGCACTTTAGGGAGACCTCGGTCTCCCTTTTGTTTACCGTTTTTTACCGATGCTCCCCAATGCCGCTTGATACTATATCCCACTGCTTAACATCTAAAAACACGATATCAGCATCGCAAATTACTATCATCCTTCAACCTTCAAAATTCAAAGTGTGCATTGACTTTGAAGTTTCGATGATTTATAATTATATTACAAAATAAAAATCAAAAAGGAGATTTTGTATTATGAAAAAGTTACTTACACTGGTTCTTTCCGTACTTATGGTAGCTTGCTTCGGTATTACCGCTATGGCGGCTGATACTCCCGTTTGCGCATTTGACGCAGAGGATATCGCTACCTTCATGAGCTACAACACCGGTCTTGCCGCTTACGGCGTTGCCGAGCCCGTTATCACCGCAGTTGACGGCGACGACGGAAAAGGCGTTCGCGTTCAGGGCGAGACTGCAAGCGCTTGGGTTCAGGGCTTCAACATTCAGGACGAGGCCACCATCGCCGCTCTTCGCACCGGCGTTACCACCAACAAATACCTTAAGCTGTACGTTAACAACACCTCTGATTACGATCTTGGCCTTCGTCTGACCTTTATCGATGAGGCATGGCTTAACGTTGCTTCCTTCGAGACCACCCATTGCGTGCTTGCCGCAAAGGACGGCTACAAGCGCGAGATACTCACCGCTGACGGCGGCGGAATGGGCGCAAACTCCGCAGTCGTAATTCCCGCAGGCTTTGATGGCTACGTTTACTTTGATTGTGCAAACATAACCATCCCCTATCCCTATACCAATGGCGAAGGCGCAGAGGTTGCTCTTATGACCGACTTCACCGCCATCCATACTCTTGAGATCGACCTTCGTTGGAACGTAACCGGCCAGTTCCAGGGCGGCGCCGACGTTATCTTTGACAGCCTTACCGCTGTTGACGAGATCACCGAGGAGCTCATCGATCCCACTCCCGAGCCCACTCCCGAGCCCACCCCCACTCCTGACGTGACCGAGGCTGTAACCGAGGCTCCCACAGAGGCTCCCGACCTGGCTGTAACCGAGACCCCCTCTGAGACCGTAACCGAGACCCCCACCGAGCCTGCAGGCAACAACGGTTGGATCATCTGGGTTGCCATCGCCGCAGCAGTTGTAGTGGTAATCGTTGTAGTGGTTATCATCTCCAAGAAAAAGAAGGCTTAATGGATAATTAAGCATTTTCCCAAGGCGAGCCTTGGGGATTTTTATTGCATTGCGTTATAAAAAATGCGTCATTCTTGCCGTGCTCGCGTAGGCAAAATTACTATTTTCTAAACGTTTTCACCATTGACTTTACCGGTTCAATGTTCTATAATTATAATATAAAATAATATTTATTAAGGAGTTTTGTACTATGAAAAAATTCTTTGCTTTAATGGTTTCCATCGCAATTATCTGCGCTCTTGGAATCACCGCAATGGCCGCTCCTGTTTCGGTAGGCTATACCACCGTATTTTTAGGCGACCTTTTTGTAAACGTACCCGAATCCGCTACCACTGTTGCTCAGGCAGGCTTCTGGGCTATCGACGGCGGTCTTCAGTCCCTCTCTGTTTCCAACGGTAAGATCACCTTTACAAGCGCCGGTTGGGGTTCCTTCGGCAGCTTTAGCGATCCCACTGTAGGCAGAGGTCAGGACGGTTGGTGCTACTATTTGGAGAACGGCGGCGATGACGTTGCAATTCTTGCTTCCGGCTTTAACGGCGAGGACGGCAAGGGCTTCAAGCTCATCAACGAGGCCTCCTACGTTCTTGTTGATCTTCAAGGCAATGTTGACGAGAAGGTCGGCGTTTGGGCTAGCAACTTCTCTCAGGGCGCCATCGAGCTTCCCTCCGGCTTCAAGGGCTGGGTATACATTCCCTTTGATCAGTACGAGATAAACGACGAATCAGGATCGGGCGCTAAGTTCGACAACGCAAACCAAGGCGTAGCCGCTGCAAGCTTTGCCATCTCTTCTGCTACAAACGTTACCTTCGGCGGTGAGTTCTATGCTTACTCCGGCGAGATGAACAGCACTGCTGACGTAAGCGTTCTTGCTTATGCCGCTGTTGCTCTTACAGGTCTGGGCGCTCTCGTAGTTGCGAAAAAGAGATAATTATTAAAACCATAATATTACAGCACTTATTTGCATAAGTGCTGTTTTTTAGTATACAAAAAAGGATCACCCCGGCAAAGCCAAGGTGATCCTTAATACTATTTCATTTATCAATATCCGTAATGGATGCAAACGCGCTCCAGGGTCTGCTCGTCTATGCGAAATACCTTGCTTTGCTCGTTGGGACTTGTGTAATAGATATAACCGTCGATAATATACGTTCTGCCGCTGAGGGGCACCGTTGCAGTAACTATCTCGGTGTGCTTATCCTCAAGGCGTATTCTATAGAGGAAGTTGTTATCCGAGGCATTGGTAAAGTAGAGATATTTATCGGTCAAAATGAAATCTCCGCCCGCATAATCGTTAAGCTTTACCTTTTCGCCGGTCTGCATATTGTGTCTGTAAATGCCGCCGTCCTCAAGCGAGCCGTAGGCTATGCCGCTTTCGTCGTCAATGCAGTATTCGGCATAAAGGGTAAATATCATCTTATAGCTCTTGTCGTTTGAGCCGTTAAGCAAATACAGCACCGAATCCTCACGGCTGAGATAATACACGCCTTCCTTGCCGCTTCCCATCATGTAGCACTCGGTATCCTTTATTACCGTCGGCTCCTCTGAGCCGTCGAGCGATATTTTCTCAAGGCTGGCAATGCCTGTCTGCTCATCGGCAAAGGTGCAATAGATGTAATCTCCCCACACCGACGTGCTTACAGGGGTTCGCGGGTCAAGCACGATCCTGCCGCTTCCGTCGGGGAAAGTGCGCACGATGCCCTCCTCCGTCTGAAAGTAGAGGTAGCCCTGCATATACTGGAATACACCGTCCTGCATCTCGGCTATCCGCTTACAGTTTCCGCCCTGCATATCACAGCTTATGATTATATATTTATCCTCATAATTGTTCATTACGGCATAGATGGTGTCATCGGCTATCTGATATGTAGCTATAACCATCGGAAGGATGATCTCTCTGTTGGTGCCGTCCTTATTCATGCGGCAAAGGGCGCCCTGCTCTATCTGATACTGATAATCCTCTCCCGGAGTGCTTCCTATACCGTTTATGTAATAGATATATTCTCCCCACACGGTAACGGCATTATCCGTGCCGTTAACCAGAGGACCGCGCTCGCCCGCGCAGGCGCAAAGCAAGCACAGACAGACTATTAAAGCAAAAACAATGGCGCTTGAGCACTTATTCTTCATTTGCAAGATCCTTAACCTCTCCGCTTACAAGATCTATCATGTGCACAGATTCCTTGTTAAGGGCATCAAACATGAACACCTTATCCCCTACGACATCAAGGTAATAGTTGGGATCGGTGGTGCCGGGACCGTCAAGGGCCTTGATCTCAGCAAGCTTGGTCTTGTTGTTGCCGTCAAAATCAATGCTGTAGAGCGCACCCTCGCTGTTACTGCAATAGAAGATGCGATCCTTGCCGATGGCATAGGTATCTACCCTCTCCTCAAGGATGGGAACGCGCTTGGATTCGCCGTCAAGGTGCATGTAGTAAAGGGTGCTCTTCTCAGAGGAATATGCCACCATCAGCTTATCTGCCACAGAGAGCAGCATGGTATCGTATTCCGAGGTGGAAAGGGTGGTATGGGTCTTTGCCTCAAGGTCGTAGCGGGAAAGCTTGGGATAGTCGCCCTCGTTGCGCATGTAGTAAAGGTACTGGCTTGTTACCGCCATGATCCTACCGTTACGGTCGGTTACCTGCTCGGGCTCGCCACCCTCCCAGGCAATGCTGAATACGCCTGCCTTGTTACCAATGTAGTAATAAAGCTTGTCTGCACCGTACATCTGTGCTACGTTGCCAACATCCTTTATATCGGTCCTTTTCTCGGTCTTGAAGGAGTACACCGCTATGCCACCATCCACCTCTGCGGCTACGCCGTAATCGGAAAAGGCGTACTCGCCGTTGGCGCTGAACTCGATTATTCTGCGCTCGTTTCCGCCGTTGATGGATACTCTGAATAAGCAAAGCTTGTCAGCAGACACGGGGGAAACAAAGTAGATGTTCTCCTTTACAACGTACATAGCATATGCTTTTCTTGTGGAAAGCTGCTGACGGTCTGTACCGTCGGCGTTCATACGGAAGATGGATGCAACCGGGTCGTTTTTAAGCGCCTCGTTAAGGTACGCGGGCATAGAGCCGTTTATGTAGTAGATATAATCTCCCTGCTTAACCGCAATGCCGTTATTGCCCACCACCTCGCCGTCGGGCTGTCCGCCCTGAAGGGAGTATCCGCCGCAGCCGCTTAAAAGCAGACACGACAAAAGTACAACTGTTGTCAAGATTAGACTGATCTTTTTCATATAGTCCTCATTTCTCCACTTAGGATTTTATATTTTAAGTATTTTATACTTTATTTACCGTTTTGATATCAGCCTATGCTCATATCCTCATATTCAATACAAAAGCTTCTAAGGGTGTTGATATTCACCCTGTATATGCGGCTTTCATCGTCATCGTTGAAATAATACAGCCAGTCCCCCACGATGTCAAGCAGGTCAATGCTGCTTATCATGTTGTCCGCCACCTGCTCGGTCTGTTTGGTGTCCACGTTTACCCTCCAAAGTGAGTAAAGGGCGGAGTCGTTGATATAATACACGAACCCATCGTGGTAGAGCATTCTTTCGGCGCGATGGTCGCACAGCATTTCTCTGGTGCCGCTCGCAATATCTATGCTGAATATTCCCTGCTCCTTCTCCTCGGAAATATAGGAGGCGTATATCTTGCCGCGGTCGGTGAAGCAATAATCCTCATACCCAAGATGAGTAACAGAGGTGCTTGCTCCGCTAACGGCGTCATAGGAGTAGCAAAAGCCGTTTTCAAAGCGATAGTAGTAGACTGCATCCCCCACCGCTCCAAGTGCGTAGGAGGGCTCCTCGGTCACCGTCTCGGCAACCGTAGCGCCGTGGCGCACATGCATAAGAGCGCCGTATTGCCCCGAGCCGTAGTCGGTAAAATACACCCCGCTGTCACAGCAAAGTAGATTACATATTCTGTTTTCCGTAAGCTTAAGCTTGTTAGCCCCGTCGCGGTCCATACGGTAGAGCGCACCGTTGTAGGTATAATATATATAATTCTTGCTAAAGCCGTAGCCGCCCCCGTCAAAGGTGCTGTCAATATCGGCAAGCTTTCTTCTGCCGCTTCCGTCGGTCTTGATGGTATAAACACGGGAAACGTTATTATCCCACGCCACGTACCATACGGTATCCCCCTCAAGATTAAAGATGGACACGTCGTCGTTGCACAGCACCGCTTTGTTTGAGCCGTCACTGTCCATTCTGCATATGGCGCCTCGGTAGGGATGCAGTCTCAGCTTGTCCTTGCGGACGTAATTGTCACCGTTAAGGTAATAGACGTGCCCACCCTGTGCGATCGCCCTTCCGCCGTCCGAAATCACCGGCGCCTCGGGATCGGCACCCTCAAGGCGGAAATCCGCAGACCCGTCAGAGCATCCGATAAGAAGCAGACAAGCCATCAATACAGCTATTATGCCGCGTGATCCCTTCATGGGCACCTCCTTAAGCTTACAAGCAAATCGTATATCTTATATATTATATAGTAAATCCCGAAAAATATCAACGGTGAAGCGATGTTTTTCTGTGAAATTTACGCTTTTTTAACTTTTATACAGGATGCAGAGGAGCTTTTGGTTATAAAGGGTATATAGTCATGCATATTTTTAAGCAATACTGCATAGCATTTAGCAAAGATCATCAAAAAAGGCGGAGGAGACAATATGTTGAAATTCAATTTTTCCAATTTAAATAACAAATTTAAAAGCGCTCTGCTTCCCAAGGAAAGCCCATCCGAGCCCCCTCAGGCCGCACCCGAAACGGCAATTCTGCGCTCAAAGCCGCGCTACAGTGCATACCGCACGGTGGTGATGCGTCACGAGGAGCTCTCTGCACGCTTAGCCTGTGCGGGCAGTGATGCGGCCGCAGAGCTTGACGAAGTCTCTGAGAATATGCAGGACTAAAGCAAAATACCACCCCCTTGGGTGGTATTATTTTAAAACCCGATCCACACCTTTAAAACCGTATTGACACTGCGACTCGGGGATGCTACAATATCCTCAGGCGCATATGCGCAAAAACACGAAAGCGGGTAGATAAAATGGAATTTAGTCAAAAGCTGCAAATGCTAAGAAGGAGAAAGGGACTTACTCAGGCAATGCTCGCAAGGGAGCTGTACGTATCCCGCACCGCGGTATCTAAATGGGAATCGGGCAAGGGATATCCAAGCATAGATACTCTAAAGCAGCTGGCAGGCTTTTTCTCTGTCACGGTGGACGAGCTCATCTGTACAGAATCGGTCAACCACGCCGACGAAAGCACGCGCTCTCATCGCATTTTTCCTCTGCTTTTGTGCATTTCAGACCTTTTGACACCGCTTTTGATGCTTTTACCCCTATTTGCCTCAAGAACCCCGCACGGCGCCCTTTCGGTATCACTTTTTGCCTCAAGCCTTCAGCCGTATTTAAAGGCATTACTCCTCGTGCTAATACTGTGTACGGCACTTTTGGGGATCGGCAACGCCATACTGCGGCTTTTGCGTAAGGAGCGTTGGCAGAACAAGGGCGCGCTTATCTGTACCCTTCTTTCCCTTATTACCTTTACGTTGCTTGTGCTTTCATCTCAGCCCTACGCCGCAATTTTTGCCTTTATCTTGCTTTCTGTAAGGTCTCTCGCCCTATTTAAGGGCAGGTGACAAAAGGTGTCACCGTTGTCACCTCGGGTCGCTTGACCGTTTCTCCGCCCTCCATTATGATGCTGTCAAGCACGTTAAGGAGGGCTTTTTATGAATGATCACCACAGAATAAAACAAAATAATATCTTTAAACGCCGTATTTTTACGGCTATCCTTTTTCTTTTGGCATTTGCGGTGTGGACCGCAGCGGTCATGACCTTGGACGTATCCCCCATAGGCCCAAACGGCTCGCGGGTGGGTCTTAGCGGTATGAACGGCTTTTTCGCAAGGGTAATAGGTGTGGATCAGGACCTTTACATTGTTACCGATTACCTTGGCCTCATTCCCATTGCCGTGGCCTTTTTCTTTGGCACGGTCGGGCTTATCAAGTGGATAAAGCGCAAGCGTATCACAAGGGTGGATCGCGATATTCTCGCCCTTGGAGGGCTCTACCTTACGGTAATTGCCTTTTACGTTCTGTTTGAGTTGGTGGTTATAAACCGCCGTCCCGTGCTTATAGATGGGCAGCTTGAGGCGTCATATCCGTCCTCCACCACAATGCTCGTGCTTTCGGTAATGCCCGCCGCCGCTCTGCAATGCCGCGCGCGCATAAAGCACAAGCCCCTTGGCACCGCCTTATCCCTTTTGATAACGGCATTTACCGCCTTTATGCTTATAGGCAGGCTGATGTCCGGAGTTCACTGGGTAAGCGATATCGTGGGCGGTGTCCTTCTCAGCACGGGTCTTTCCCTTGCATACCGCGCCGTGTTTTATTATTTTATTGATATAACCACCACGTCCGAGACCGCACAATAAAGAAAACAAAAGCCAAAGCACCGTTGGTATGCCTTGGCTTTTGTTGTTGATATTTTTTAGCTGATCCCTTTATTTTGTCGGACGCATGATGCTTCGTACCTCTTCAGATTGCTCACCCACCAACGCCTCAAGCTCCTCTGCAGTGGCGATCGGGTCGCAGGTACGGTATCTTACCGTCAGCACGTCCCCCTCGCCTATGGCATGCTTGCCCTCGTTGACGGCGGCCTGCTCCTTGGAGAGCACCACACAGGCTGCGGGCAGTAAAATGTCGCCGAGCTCCTTGCCTACTGCAAATGAGCCCTTGGTGGCGGTCAGCGCCACCTCTATGGTATATTGCTCCTTATTGGCGTTTATGTGCTTTTCCTTTGTGGATATCACGGTATCGGTAAAATCACCTATGCCCGACATTTCCACCATAAAGAAGGACACCGTCACCGCTATTATCATGGCGGGCAGATTGCTGAGTCCCCCAAGCGCCTCCATGGCAAAAACCGCGGCGGTTACGGGAATGCGCGAGCTGGCACCGAGAAATGACACCATACCAAGCACCACCATAAGGGGATAATGGCTCTGCTCCATAATGCCAAGAGCCACGAAGCACTCCCCGCAAAGGGCTCCCATCAATGCCCCAAAGGCAAGAGTGGGCAAAAATATACCGCCCGTTATGCCGGAGGTATTGGAGATCATCATAATGATCGCCCGCGCAAGCAGAGTTATAAGCAAAGCATACCATACTCCTCGCGCAGAGAGCAGCTCCTGCACAAGATGATGTCCCGTGCCCATTATCTCGGATGCAAAATATCCTATAAGGGCAACGCAGGCAAAAATTATGGGGAATTTTATATTTATGGATAATTTCCCAAGCTTATGGCGCATAAAGCGGTCCACAGCTTTATAAGATCCGGTAAACGCCACCGCACCCAAGCCGCATACAAGCCCTATTATAAGGGGCAGATAAAGCTCTGAGAGCGGAAGCACCTCAAGCTCCTGAAGATGGAACATTGCGCCCGTCCCTATACCCAAAAGGGACAGCAACCTTGAGATAATATGGCATACCAACACCGAGACCGACACCACCGATATCACAAGGGGAGAAAAGCCTCTGTGGAGCTCCTCAATGGAAAACAGTATGGCGGTCACGGGCGCTCCGGTCACCATGGCAAAGCCGCTTGCCGCGCCCCCCGTCATCATGTATCTGCGCCATCCGGCGTACCTTTTTCCGCCGAGCAGGCTTACCGTACCGTCGCCGATCGCGGCACCCATCTGCACGCATGGGCCCTCGGTGCCAAGGGGTACTCCGCCAAGAAAGGTAAGAAGTGCTGATATCGGAAGCACCACCACGCTCTTTATCCATTTGAAATACGCTATCCCGCGTATCGCCGCAATGGTGGTGGGTATACCTCCTCCGCGGCAGTTTTTGGCATTTTTAACAAGAAAGCTCGCCGCAAGCCCCACCGCCGCCGCACCGAGGATCAATATTGGAAGACCTATCGGCTCAAGCCTTGCAAGCTTATACACTTGACCCGAAACGGATATCACCTCTTGCGCCGCAAGCTTAAACAGAGTTATTAATACCGCGGAAAGTATGCCTGTAACGACGCTAAAAACAAGACACGGTAACAGCAGATCCTTTATATAATTGGTTTGATGCTTGTTCATTTATTGCTCCGAATGCATTTTCGCATAATTTTTCAAGCGGTATTATATCACATTTTATGTTTTTTTGCAAATTTGATACCCCTTTGTATCCCTTCTCCGACCGCCCCAAAAAATAAATTTTAACTCATTAAGGAAAATTTATATTGATTTTAACCCGCCGAGCATGCTATAATATAAAAAAATCAATTTGGAGGACAATATGAGAACCGTAAAAGCCATACCCCTTGATCATGCCGATTTTGCACCCTTCGGTCAGTTTTATACGATGGACAAGCCTCAGGGCTACTCACTTAACGGCGAGCTTCACAGCTTCTTCCCCGACAGACTTGTTGCCGACAGCAACCACAGAGTGGGCTATTCCCCCATCACGGTAAAAAGACCCGAGGAGATGGTCATCACTAAGCAGGAGTACCACACCACCACCTGGGAGATGATCCTTCCCCTTAACGACGATATGATACTTCACTGCGCTCCCGCCTCGGCAGGAACCCCGGTTCCCGAGCACGTTATGGCCTTCATCGTACCCAAAAACACCCTTGTTAAGATGAACGCCGCCATCTGGCACCTCGCTCCCCTTCCCGCAACCAAGGACGAGCTCAACGCCATCATCATTCTGCCCGAATGCACCTACGCCAACGACTGCACCGTGGTGGATCTTAAGCCCGAGGAGCAGTTTAAAATAGTTTTATAAGCCGCTGCGCATAAGTTAAAGGCGTTACACTTTAGGTGTAACGCCTTGTTTTTATCTTGTTATCTCAAGCATTGCCGCCACCAGCATGGGAGCAACGTGCGCGTATATCTCGTCAAACTGCTCTATGGGCAGAGGATTTACCCCACGCCCGCACTCGGGAGTGTAGCCGGGGCGATTATAGTTGAGTAAAAACCAATCCTTATATCCCGCGTAAGAGGAGAACTCACCCGGCACGTCAAGGGCGTACCCGCTTGCCCGCTCCATGGCAAGCCCTATCTCGCGGGCACGGGGCGGCATAATATCCTCAAAGGTCCAGAATATCACCTGTCCTTGAGTGTGCAGACTTACGGTCAAAAGATAATTCCCCGCCTCGGTCTGCCTTACCATTGCCTCGGTCTCGGGCTCACTTAATGGGTAGGGGCCTACGTAATCCCGTGGCCCGGGCGAGGTATAGCCCGCGGCATACTTAAGCTCACGGGCGCGGTCCCACCCCGCAGGATAGTTAAGGTTAAGGTCTACCCCCTTAATATTTGCCTTCCATCCGTCGGGAAACGGAGTACCCGGCGTGTTCAGCCCAAGCGCGCGGTTGTATATCGCAGAATCCTTGCGCACCTCCCCCGTTACAAGGTCCACGCCGTCAGGATTGACCATCATAATGCAGTCAAGCCCGACGATCTCAAGAAGCTCGCCTATATTTACTCCGTACAGCTCGCCGCCCCGAGCCTGCGCACTCAGCAGATCAAACAAAAGCTTGACCAAAAGCGGCGTTGTTATCCATTCGTTTGCATGGTGCGATGCATTAAACATCACCTTATTGCTCCTGTTTCCCACCTTTACCATGTGTATAGGCTCGCCCAGCACCGAGGCTCCTATTATTTCACTTTTCGCCCCGGGATACTGAAGCTTCAGCCCCTCAAGATTGATCTTAAGCACCTCCGAGGAATACGGGATGGTGGAAAACACCCCTTGAGTGTACAAAAACGGCAGTAATTCCTCCCACGTCCCGGGCCAAACCACCCCACTTTGCTCAAGTGCGCGACTGCCCTGAAATGCCTTTACCGCTCTTAATGTCCTATCTCCGAATATCCCGTCCTCAGCCCCCGCATCAAAGCCAAGCCTGTTTAGCGCAAGCTGCAGCAGCGCCGTCATCGGTCCTTGTGATGAATAATAAAGGATCTCCATATGTAATCATCCTTTCACCCTTCGCTTCTTTTATATTATGCTCCGCAATTACATTATGTTAGTATATTCATTTTCTTTTTTTATTATTATGATCATATTTTGTCCAAACGCAAGCCTCATTAACCACCGCGCGACGCGTCCCCGACTGCCCTCGCACCCGCAGAGCGCACCAATACGCGCACACGCGCTCCCATCTCGCCGCAGGTGTGCATATCATCATTCCCGCAAGGATCGCATGAAAAAAGCGCCCTCTCGGGCGCTTCATATCTCTTATTTGGGCAGATCCTGCTCTAATATGGGAGGCTCAATACTCTCTATTGATTGTACGATAACGAAATGCTGTATAGTCTCTTGATTTACCACTTCGTATTCGGCCTTTATTTCCTTTCCTTTCTCGTCATACAAAGGATCCATAAATTCATATTGGATTCTATACCAATTTCCCTCTTTTGTATAATGAATACTCGTAAAAACTATTTGAATCTGAGGCCGAGGTTTAGCAGACATGCCCCATTCAATGTCTTCCCTTAAATAGCAATCCCATGGGTCAAATACCTTTTCTGCTGATGGATCTATTTTTATAACATCTGCTAACGAGCCACCCTCCTGTATGGCCGATATCGCTTCGTCGGTTAAAGTCGTATCAACAGGCAATACTATATTATAACGAGGATCTTTAAATATAATGCCGTTTTTTATATCTTGGAGATAGATAGTGTACAACAGGTATTTATCATCAAATCTATGTATGCTGTAATATGTTCCGTTGTTATTCCTCAAGCATTGTATTGGAAATGCCTTATTTATGGATGTTATAACGTTTTCTTGTTGGATTTGATCTATAATACACTTGCCTTCCGAATATATTACAGCCGTCGGATACTTTTCCACACAGTCTTCATCGTCGTATGCTTCAGCAATCTCTTCATAGGTTGCAGAATGTATTATTCTGTCTTCCCATTCCAGCTCATCATAGTATTTTAAATACTCACTCATTTCCTCCGTGGTATACACCTTGGTAATAAGCTCTTCATACGGCTTGTCGCTTACCCTTTTCATTATCTCCTCTTGGGTCGCATTCGAAGGGTCGCACGCCACTAATGTAATTAATAGTACAAAAACAGTAAAAAGAATCGCTACTTTTTTCATATTATGTTACCTCATTTACCTGTTAGTAGAAACAGCAAAATATATTGTATCACTATTATAAAATTTCCCTTTGCAATTTTATTATATCACCGAGCATTTCCAAAGTCAATATTTGTTTGTAAACGTTTTGTGAAGATTGAAGCCGTTATGATTATGCGTTTTGGTTAATAATTATGCAGTTTTCGGGACAAAAAACAAAACGCAACCGAAAATTCGGTTGCGTTTTGCATTGTCTTATATATCAGCCTATTTCGCTTCCTGCGGGCATATCCTTTTCGGGGCTGATAAGGGCGAGATTGCCGTCCTTATCCTCACTGCAGAGCACCATACCCTCGGAGAGAACTCCGCGAAGCTTTGCGGGCTTGAGGTTTACCACCACGGTAACCAGCTTGCCCACCATCTCCTCGGGGGAATACCACTTTGCTATGCCCGAAACGATGGTGCGCTCGCGGTCGCAAAGTATTTTGGAGACAAGGAGCTTATCCGAGCCCTCGAGACGCTTGCACTCAAGCACCTTACCCACCATAAGCTTGACCTTTGCAAAATCGTCAATGGTGATAAGGCCCTCTGCCGCAGGCTCAGGCTGCTTCTCCTGCTTTTTCTCCTGCTTCTTTTCTTTTTTATCCTTCTTTTCTTCCTTCTGCTCGGAGTCGCCGCCAAGCTCTGCGAGCTCTTTTTTGATATCTATTCTCGGAAACAGCACGGGCTGCTTAACCACGGTTTGTCCCGACTGAAGCAGACCGTAGGTGGATGCGGCCTCAAAGGTAAGAAGCTCATCGCTAATGCTGAAGGCCTGTGCGATGGCTTTGCAGGTGGTGGTCATTACCGGGGAGATGAGCACCGACACGATGCGCAGACACTCTGCAAGGTTATACATTACGCTACCAAGGCGTGCCTTTTTGCTCTCATCCTTCGCAAGCACCCAAGGCTCGTTCTGGTCGATATACTTATTGCAACGGCTGATAAGGCGCCATACCTCGCTTAACGCCACCGAGAAGCGAAGGTTATCCATATTCTCGCAATAATTATTATATACCTCCTTGGAAAGGTCTATAAGCTCGTTATCAAGCTCGGTGACCTCACCCATGGGGGGAATTACGCCATCGAAGTATTTTTCTATCATTGCAACGGTTCTTGAGATAAGGTTACCAAGGTCGTTGGCAAGGTCGCTGTTCATGCGGGAGAGCAGAGCCTCGTTGGTAAAGTTACCGTCCGAGCCGAAGGGCATCTCGCGCATCAGGTAATAACGGATGGCATCCACTCCGTAGCGGTTGCAAAGGAACACGGGATCCACCACGTTGCCGCGGGATTTGCTCATCTTCTCGCCGCCGATGACCAGCCAGCCGTGACCGAATACCTGCTTGGGCAGGGGGAGGTCAAGCGCCATAAGTATGGCGGGCCATATGATGGCATGGAAGCGGACTATCTCCTTACCCACAAGATGAAGATCGGCGGGCCAGAATTTGTCGTAAAGCTCGGTATTGTCCGTGCCGTAGCCAAGCGCGGTGATATAGTTGCTAAGGGCATCTATCCAAACGTACACCGTATGCTTTTCATCAAAGGTGACCGGAATGCCCCACTTTACCGAGGTACGGGAAACGCAGAGGTCCTCAAGACCCGCGCGAAGGAAGTTGTTGAGCATCTCGTTCTGCCTTGAGGTGGGCTGAAGGAACTCAGGGTTGTCCTCGATGTGCTTGATGATGCGATCCTGATACCTGGAGAGACGGAAGAAATAGCTCTCCTCCTTGGTCTTTACCACCTCGCGTCCGCAATCGGGGCAGCAGCCGTCCACGAGCTGACTCTCTGTCCAGAAGCTCTCGCAGGGGGTACAATACCAGCCCTCGTATTCGCTTTTGTAGATATCTCCCTTGTCGTAGAGCTTTTTGAATATCTGCTGAACGCTCTTAACGTGGAAATCGTCGGTGGTGCGAATGAATTTATCGTACCTTACGTCCATAAGCTCCCAAAGCCTTTTGATGCCCGCAACGATATTGTCAACGTAAGCCTGAGGGGTGACCCCCGCATCAAGCGCCTTCTTCTCTATTTTCTGACCGTGCTCATCGGTACCCGTTAAAAAGTATACGTCATAGCCGCGCATCTTTTTGTATCTTGCCATGGTATCGGCGGCAACCGAGCAATAGCTGTGGCCGATATGGAGATTATCACTTGGATAATATATTGGGGTCGTGATGTAATACTTTTGTTTCATTTTCATCATCCTTTCAAAATAAAAAAAGCCGTTTGATCGCAGGGGCGACCAAACCGCTGTACCACCCTGATTCTCCGCTTTGGATCTCCAAAGCAGACTCTAGCACCCGATAACGCAGGCATGCGGCACGGACTGTTTGCCCGCGCAGGCTCCACAACCATATTCGGCATCGGCTTATCTGTCGGCTTTCACCTTACCCGACTCTCTTTAAGACCGCCCTTACGCTTACTCATTGCTTCCTTGCCTTATTGATCTTTTGATATTTTACCCTTTTATTACGCTTTTGTCAACCCTGAATTATTCTGCTTTATAATTAATTATTCTTATTATATTATTATGCTCCGATCCGATTTTATAATTAAACAAAGATCATCAAAAAACCAATAATAAAGATCATCAAAAAACCAATAATAAAGATCATCAAAAAACCAATAATAAAGATCATCAAAAAACCAATAAAAAAACGGACACCGAGGTGTCCGCAATGCTTAAAGTGTGTTATAGATAAGCAATATTATTCCCGCTATTAAAATAAAGGCAAGGCCTATAAGCAGTATATACAGCACAGGCTTGGGATTCTCCATACGCTGCTTACGGTAGTCGTAAAAGGTTTGGCGCCCCTTTGAGAGATCCTTCTGGCTGAAGGTCCTTACCACCTGCTTTACACCAAAGAAGAGCATATCGAACGTGCCCTCGTTACCGCAGTAGGAAAGGCCCGCCATGCCCGCAAGTATGACACCCGCGATGAAGAAGCCGTCACACACCGTGTGGAGCACGGCCTTGGCCTCGGTAAGGGTAAATATACCCTTAAGAGCCATTATTCCAAGCGCAACCGCAAGCCCCAGGCAGGAAACTATAATATAATCCTTCAGGGTGGCCTTTGGCTTGATGTTTTCGTTATCCTTCATTTGCTTCTCCTGCTTTGGCGGTGTCTATAGCGGCGGCCTCTGCCTGATAGCGCTTCATCTCCTCGGTGTTACACAGCACGAAGTGGCCGGGCAATACCTCGCGGAAGGTGGGGCCCTCCTCGTTGTAGTCGTGGTCGCGAAGCTTGTTGTAGGACAGACGCACCCTGGTCTTCTCCGAGATGGGATCGGGACGGGGAATATCCGAAAGCAGACTCTTTGTATAGGGATGCAAGGGGTGCGCAAACAGTTCCTCGCTGTCGGCAAGCTCCACCATCTGTCCGAAATACATAACGCCGATACGGTCGGAGAAGTACTTAACTACAGAAAGGTCGTGGGCAATAAAGAGTATGGTAAGACCCATTTCCTTACAAAGCTCGTTCATAAGGTTGATGACCTGTGCCTGGATGGAAACGTCCAAAGCGCTTATAGGCTCGTCGGCGATGATCAGGTCGGGGTTCATTATAATGGAACGGGAGATACCGATACGCTGTCTCTGTCCGCCCGAGAACTCGTGGGGATAGCGTCCCGCGTGCTCGCGAACAAGACCCACGCGCTCAAGCACGGCATACACCTGCTCGTCGATATACTTTTTATCCTTAACGCCGTTGATGATGAGTCCCTCGCTGATTATCTCCCTGACCGTCATACGGGGGTTAAGGGATGCGATGGAATCCTGGAAGATCATCTGAATACCTGTAACAAGGCGTCTATGCTTTGCCTCGTGCAGATCTTTTTTATATTGCTTTTGCAGCTCCGCCTTCCTTTCGGGGTCGGTCTCCTCGCTTAAGAGCTGCTTATACTGCTCGTGTACCTGTTGCTGACGCTCCAGAGAATACTGCTTATCGCAGTTCTTCTGGTCGAACTTGGCAAGCTTGATCTCTTTCTTCTGCTGTGCAATATACTCTGCAGCCTTTGCCTTTTCGGCGCTTATCTCCTCAGCCGAGGCACCCTGCTCCTTAAGCTCGTTAAGCTTTTTCTTAAGCTCCTTTTTGCAGTTTTCTATGTTTTGCTTGTATTCAAGAGTACCTGCAACAATTCTCTTGCCTTTAAAATATACGTTTCCGCCGGTAGCGTCATAGAGCTTTATAACGGTTCGTCCAATGGTGGTCTTGCCGCAGCCCGACTCTCCAACAAGGCCGAATACCTCGCCCTTATGGATATCAAAGGATACCTTATCTACCGCCTTAAGCCTTCCGAAATGCTGAGAAAGGCTCTCCACGCGGAGCAGAACTTCATTATTGTTTTTCATTTTGCTCCTCCTGCATCTTTGCGTATTTTTCCATTTTCTCTCTGATCATCTTGGGAGGCTCGACCTTCGGTGCATCGGGATGCAACAGCCACGTTGCGGCATAGTGAGTGTCGCTGATCTTAAACATGGGAGGCTGAAGCTCGAGATCTATCTTAAGCGCGTACTTATTGCGGGGAGCAAACGCATCACCCTCAGGGGGATAGATCATATTCGGGGGAGTACCGGGAATTGCCTCCAGCTTATCGTGGGTATCAAGGTCGGGCATTGAGGAAAGCAGTGCCCAGGTGTAGGGATGTGCGGGGGTGTAGAAGATGTCGTTTACATCGCCGTATTCCACTATCTTGCCCGCATACATTACCGCTACCTTGTCCGCCATGTTGGCAACTACGCCAAGGTCGTGGGTTATGAAGATTACCGTAAGCTTACGCTCTTTCTTAAGATTGTTTATAAGCTCCAGGATCTGGGACTGAATGGTAACGTCCAGCGCGGTGGTAGGCTCATCGCAAATGAGGATGTCGGGGTTTGCCGCCAGAGCGATGGCGATAACGATACGCTGACGCATACCGCCCGAGAACTCGAAGGGATATTGCTTATATCTCTTTCTGGGCTCAGGGATACCTACCTCCTCCATCAGCTTGAGCGCCTTAAGCTTTGCCATGCGGGGGGTCACCTTGTAGACCACGCGGGAGTTGCACTCCTTAAGATAATCCACAAACTCCACCGCACGTCCGGTGTAATCCACAGCGGCGGTGCTTTCAAGCTGAGCGGTATACAGAGCTACGATATTGTCCGTAAGGGCGTTGATATTGCTTTGTGCAAGCTCGAGGTCCACAAGCTGAGCGGGGGTCACCTTCCAGTCGGGAGTCTTGCCGCGCGCGATAAGGGCATCGTACTTTGCCTTCTGCTTGTCGTACTTTTTCTGTGCCTTGGGGTTGTTTTTTAAACCCTGCTTATACTTATTAATGGCATTTACCATGCTTTTTGCGTAGGTATAGGATGCCGATTCCTTATTGATCTGCAAGGGATCAATGGTAGCGGTGATGGTCTTGGATATGGCGGAGACCGAAGCAACATCCGAGGCGATCATTTCAAGGGCAACCCTTTTGATCTCCCTGCTTCTGTTCTCGCTATACTCAAGGCCGAGCTTGATATGCTCTATGAAATCAAGCATGAACTCCTCGTCGATGACCTTGCGGGCAAGAGCGTTGAGCTCGTCAACGTCCTTTTTGTAGATATCCTCCCCGGGATATGCCATATTGTAATATCCGATGGTGAAGAAGTTGGGTTCAGACTTGCCTGCGGCGGCGTCAAAGGCCTTAACAAAGGTGCCAAGAGCCACTGCGGCGGCATCCGTGTCGCTGCTTGCAAGCACGCCGTTTATTGCCTCTGCAAGCTCGCCGTTAAGAACGAAGCCATCCTTTACCTGAGCAAGATGCTTGCTAAGCGCCTTAATGCTCTTGTTGAAGTCCATCTTCTGCTTTTTCTCGTAGTTGAGCAGGAAGAAGTCCGCCTCATCCTTTGCCTGAGCAAGTGCAGACCTGCTATCGTTATAGCTATCCTCAAGCTTGATGCTTACAAGGGTAAATTTCTTAAAGGTGTCAATGAGCTTATCCACCTTAGCGCTTGCCTCGGAGGCGCTTACGCCCTTGAGCTCCATGGCCGCCACAATGGCTGCACGAAGCTCACTCAACAGGAATTTAAATTCCTTTGCCGCCGCCTTACGGCTTGCACGGTTTTTAAGGATCATTGCCTCGGTGAGCTGCTTACCTATCTTAACGATGGGGTTAAGGCTGGAGAGGGGATCCTGGAATATCATGGCTATTTTATCGCCGCGGATCTTGTGGAAATCGTCCTCGGAGATCTGGAGCAGATCCTGACCGCCGTAGAGGATGTTACCGCCCTCAACGATGGCGTTACCCGCCAGTATGCCAAGAATTGCACGGCTGGTAACCGACTTGCCCGAGCCCGACTCTCCCACTATACAAAGTGTTTCGCCGCGCTCCATGTCAAAGCTTATATCGCGTACCGCCTGTACCTTACCGTTGGCGGTTCTGAAGGATATACGAAGATCCTTTACTTCTAATATTTTCTGTGCCATATTAATCCTCCACTCCTCTCAAAGACGGGTTGAATGCGTCGCGCAGACCGTTACCGAAGAGGTTGAACGAGATCATCAGCAACGAAATAACAAGTGCGGGGAAGAATATCTCGTGGGGGTACTTGGTGAACAGATCGCTTGCACTGGAGAGCATGGTTCCAAGGCTGGTACCTGCGTCGCCGTGGATGGCAACTATACCCAGGTAGGAGAGCATACTCTCAGAGAAGATAACGCCCGGAATTACAAGCACCGACGAGGTGATTATGGTACCGAGGGAGTTGGGGAAGATGTGCTTGAACATCAAACGGCTGTTTGATGCACCAAGTGTTCTTGCCGCGAAAACGTACTCGGAGTTTTTAAAGCGATAGAACTGGGTACGAACTCTGTAGGCAGTACCGAGCCATCCGGTAAGCACGAAGGAGAACAATAGCGAGGGAATGGGTCCTACCTTTGCGGAAAGATGCAGCTGGAACAGGGTTGCCACTACTATGAAGGGCACGCCGCTGAGTACGTCGGATATACGCTCCATTATGATGTCCACCCAACCGCCGAAGTAGCCCTCGATGGAGCCGTAGACGGTACCGATGACAAGGTTGATCACAGAAACGCATACGGCGATGAGCAGGGACAGACGGATACCGTAGGCAAGACGAACGCAGATATCGTATCCGCTGTTGTCGGTGCCCAGAAGGTGATAAGGCTCCTTGCCCTCGTGCGCCCACTGATAATAGTTATAATAAAGCACGCGGACACGCCACATGGTGCTGTCGCTGGGGGTCGCATATATCGCATTGCCCTGAGAATCGTAGAGATAGTTGGGCACAAGCTTGTCCCCCGCAGTAATATCAAGGGGTGTTGTTACAACGCCGCCGATAACCTGCTTTACAGATACGGGCTGGAGAGTACCGCTCTTGGTCTTATACCATACGTTGGCATCCTCCGTGCCGGGGTGATCGTTTTTGGTGTCTATCATGGGATAGAGCAGCTTTTTGCCGGTCGCCTGCTCCCAAGCCTTCATGCTTTCAAGCTCTGCCTCGGTAACGCGGAAGAAGCGGAAGCCCTCCTCAAGGTAAACGTCCACCGAAACGTCGCGGTATACCGCATCCTGAGACATATACGGATCGCCGATCACCTTTACCGAGGAATACTCGTTAAGGTAGCCATCCTCGTATGTGACATCGCCGGTTCCGTTCACGTCTGCGGCGCCCATACCAACGGCCATTGCCTTGGTAAAGGCGTTAAGGTTCATTTTTCTTGTGGTCTGGCCCGTGGCAATGCCAAACTGCATAAGGAACTTATCCTTAGGAAGCTTATTGCTGTAGCCTGTTTCGGAATAGTTTATCTCATAGGGTGATACAAGAGGTACTACTATGGAAAACAGCAGAATGAAAAGGATTATGCATGCCGCGGCAACGCTTGCCTTGTTTTTGCGGAAGCGGATCCACGCATCCTGGAAATATCCTATGGGCTTTGTGTCGAACTTAACGTCGTGCAGATCGCGCTCCCCTATAAGCTCGAATTTTTCCTTGGGGATGTTGTTTATATCAATATTGTTTTTCATTATTTCGCCCCCATTCTGATTCTGGGATCAATAAATCCGTAGCTAAGGTCTATAAGTATGGATGCAGACAGACCTATCAAGGTATAGAACATACCCACGAACAGGAAGACGTCGTAGTCAAGCAGATTTATACTGGACAGATACAGCGCACCGACACCGGGAACACCGAATATCTGCTCGATGATAAGCGATCCCGAAAGGACCGATGCAAATTCACCGATTATCATGGGAAGTATGGGAACCATGGCATTACGCATGGCGTGGCGCACTGTCGCCTGACGCTTGGTAAGACCCTTGGCGCGTGCAAGCAGCATAAAGTCGCTGGTAAGCACCTCGGTAAGCTCGGCACGGGTAAAGCGCGCAAGTCCTGCGATGGTACCGAAGGCAAGTGAGAGTATGGGCAGTATCATGGATACGAACATAGGACCTGAAAGATAAATCTTCCACGCCTCGCCGTTTGCTATCATTTGCTTGATCACCTCAGCAGAGTAACCAAGCTTGGTGCCCGCTTCGGTTATTGAGTATATATCCGACTCGAATATACCGCCCACCTTGAAGTATAGCAGATATTGCACCAAGAACGCGTAAATATACGACGGTACCGAAACGAACAGCATTACCACGGTGGATATAAGATGATCCTGCCATTTGTTTTTCTTAAGCGCCGCTATTATACCCAGAATTATACCCAAGGGTATGGCAAATATAAGGGAGTATATATTAAGCACCAAGGTCGGCGTTATGCGGGAAAACAGAACGTCGGTAACGTCGGCGAATTTTTCAATTTTCCAGCTGGTACCCCAATTGCCCTCGGTTAAAATATTCTTCAAATAGATGCCGTATTGCTCCATAATGGGCCTATTGTAGCCCAAACGGTCGCGGAGCTCAAGCTCAAGCTCGACCTGATCCGCATTACCCACCGGAGGTGGCTGTGGCAAGGATTTGATAAGAACAAAGCAGATGGTGAAGATGATAAACACAGTCAACAGCATCAGCAATATTCTTTTGATAATGTAGGTTAACATTTGCATAGAATCACCCTTTGTTGTAGTATAATTTAGTATTTGTTAATACTTGCGTATTATTTTTATATTTTAATGCTCGCAATAAATTGCGGCGAGCCTGCACGGTTATACGACTTGTGATGCGGGATCATGACCTCGATCCTTACTATGGTCAGGATACATTTTTGATATATATCTTGAGCATAATAAAAACCAAAACAAACGCATCTTAAAATGCGCGTTTTTTTACAAATTTAAATACGGACAATGGGAGTACGGGAATCCCGTACTCCCTTTGCCGTTATTTATGTTTTAATAGACAATATTAAACTGTTAAGCCGCAATATTACTCGTAGCTCAAGGTGCCGTTGTTGTCTTCAACATACTGAGCCCACTCATAGTCAGAGTAGTTGTAGGTCATAAGACGGGTTCCGCCGTAACCATACATCATGTTGTAGTTAAGGGTTGCGTACTTGATCTGCTTGGAGTACATAGCAACGCTTGCAGTAACGGTGATGGGGAAGCAGTGACCGGCCTCAAGGATGTTTCTCTCGATAGCGGAGAGAACGGTAAGCTTAAGGTCGTGGTCAGCAGCGAAGTATTCGCCGCCCTCGGTGATGGAAGCGTTCCAATCAAACATGTTCTTGGTAAGAGTCTCAGCAGTGCCGTCGCCGTTGAAGTCGTAGGTGATCTCAAAGGAAACTGAATAGGGATCGAAGTTACCCTCGGTGATCTTGCCGCCTACAGCCTGGGTCTCATCAATGTAAGAGTTGAAGCATCTGTAGGGATAGAAAGCAGCACCGCCAAGTCCGCCGTAGCAGCACTCACGGGTACCGTCGGAGCAATCGCCGTAACGGTCGTTAAGGTTGTAGAAGTACTTAACGGAAACCTTGTCTTCAAGGGGAGTGCCTACAGTGGCAGCCTTAAGGAAGTCGTTGAACTTCTTCTCCTGCTTGGTAAGCTCAGCAGTCTCTGCGGTCTTAGCAGCACCAACGTGGATAACGATGGGGGTGCCGTCTACATAGGTACCGTCAGCGATAGCCTCGTTGTAAGCGGTGGTGAAGAGCTCCTTAGCCTTCTCAAGGTCATAACCGCTGATAGCACCATAAGCCTCTTCAAGGGTAGCGTAACGCTCGCCCTCGCCATACTTGATGCCGTAGTAATCTACGATACCCTGCATAGCCTGCTTGCTGTTACGGTATACCGAGTTGGGGTTGTTCTCTACGTCATAGAAGTAGAGGTTGGAAAGAAGTGCAAGCTGGGGAATCTCGCCTGCGGTAACCTCTTTACACCAGGTCTCTCTGTCGAAAGCCCAGCTCATAGCCTTACGGAAGTTGTCGTTAGCAAGGATCTGGATGGTGGTGCCATCGTTACGCTCCTGCTCGAGCTTCTTAAGAACGTCGAGGTTGGTGTTGAAGGAGAACTTCATGGTGTAGGTCTCAGGGGTCTTGAGGAGGTAATCCGAAGCACCGTAGGTCTCAAGGTCGCTGGAGGTAAGGGATACGCCGTCAAGCTCGCCCTTAAGGAACATCTGGAGAATGGTCTCCTGCTTGGTAAGGATGTCTACCTTGATGTTGGTGGTCTGATACTGACCCTCGTGCTTACCGTCGGTCCAGCCGTACCAGTTCTCGTTCTTCTCGAAGGTGAACTGCTTGTCACGCTCGAAGGAAGCAAGCTTGTAGGGGCCGTAGGACATATAGCTGTCAAGGCTGGTGCCGTACTTGGTGATGGTAAGACCGGTGGCCTCGTTGGTCTCCTTGTACTGCTCGTAAAGATCCTCATAAACGATCCAGTTGGAACCGGCGGAAATGAGGAAGTTGAACATGCTCTGTACGTTGGCGGTTACGTAAACTACGGTGTAGTCGTCAACCTTGTAGAATCCAACGTCCTCCCAATCGATCTTCTCGATGGTGCCTGCAACGTAGTAAACGTAGTCGGCAGCGTAGGACTCATATGCAGCGCCGGGAGCAAAGTAAGCGTCATAGATCTCCTTGGAGGAAACCCAATCGCCTGCTTCACCTTCGGGAACAGCGGGGTCGCGGATGAGGGTCTCATCGGTGATGCCACTGTACATGCTGCCATCCTCGGTCTTAATGCCCCAGAAGTTATAAATGTCAACGTAGAGATCATATCCTGCAGCGATGGCCTCGGTAGTGGTCATGCCAAGGTTGCCGAGCTTAGCAAAGCTCTTAGCACCGATCTGGTCCTGCTTGAACCACTGCTCACCGTTGAAGATGGCGTTCTCGCCGGACCAATAAAGGTCTGCACGGGTGTTCTTCATCTCGCTGGAAAGGAGCTGCTTGGTGGAATAAACGTAAGTGTCGGCGTTAATGGGGGTACCGTTAGCCCACTTAGCAGCGGGGTTAAGGCTGATCTTGAACATACGGCCGGAGGTCTGACCCTCGGTGATGTTCCATTTAGCCTTTTCAGCGTCGGTAGCGCTTGCGGTGATATCCTCGATGTTGGTTGCCATCTCGTATACCCACTCGTACTCGCCCTCAGACTTCATAGCGACGTCTACAAGGCCCATTTCTGCATAGCTGTGAATGTACTGGTCACCGTTGGTCTCCCAGGTGTGTACGTTCCAGTTGTTGGGGCTTGCACCTACATAATCGTTAAGGGTAAAGGTCTTTTCGCCTACCTTGGCGATCTGATCAAGAGCATTCTTAGCGGCGGCAAGTGCATCCTGTGCAGTTGCTTCGTTCTCTTCGATGTTCTTGATACCTGCCTGATATGCGGCGTCAAGGGCAACCTTATTGTCCTTGGTGTAGTCGTATTTGCCTACAAGGCTGTTGTAGTAAGCAACAAGCTCCTGAGCTACAGCGCTCTCGGTGCCCTGGCTGGTACCGGGAGTTACTGTGGCGCCGGGAGTCTGGCAGCCGGCAAGCATAACAACTGCAAAAGCCAATATCAGAACTACTGAAATAATGCTTTTTTTCATGTGTATCTCTCCTATACTATTTTTTTGGATATACTTTTAAATATGTGTTAACCACGCACTTATTTAAAGGTACATACTCATGATATATTATAGACTCAAGATATCAAAAAGTCAAGACGTAATGTTTTATTTTTTAACAAATTGTGTACAAAACATGCCCAAAAACCGCGATTTTTAAAAAAACCCTCCCTTTTTAACACCTGTGGTTGATTGACACGGCAATTAAATTCTATTATAATATGCAAAACGGTCGGCCGTTTTTTTATGAAATAATTGTGATTTTTAAAGGAGATCAAGCTATGCAACAGCAAACAGTTAATACCCCCTCTTCATTCCTTAAGGGCTTGCTCGGCGCGGCACTCGGTGCGCTTCTCGGAGCAATACCGTGGTTTCTTGTCAGCACGTTCCTTGAGTTTTACGTAGGATGGTTGGGCTTCATAGTAGGCTTTGCCGCCTTCTTTGGCTATAAGCTCCTTAAGGGCGCAAGGGTAAAATGGTACGGTATCACCGTAATGATACTGCTTTCCACCGTTGCGATCTACATAAGCGAATTTTTCAGCTACGTATACGTATTTGCTAACGATCCCGAGTGGATACAGTACGCCGCGCTTGAGGGCATGGACGTAGTACCTTACGTTATTCTCAGCCTGATCATGCCGGAAAATCTTCTGCTCCTGCTTCAGGATACTGCGGTAGGCATCATAATAGGCATCCTGGGTGTTTGCAGTAATATCAAGGCCATTAATCAGTACTGCTCCCCCAAGGCGGAAAACCCGCCCGTTATGCCCGAGGATGTCAATGCACCCTTTGACTCACCCGCCGACGCCGCCACCAAGCAAGGCGTTACCATGCTTAACGGTGAGGAAATGGACCCTGACGACTGATCTTAAAAAAAGCATCTTAAAGCCGCGCTCTGCGGCTTTTTTGTTCCCAAATACGCTGTGATCGCCCCAAAAGCACCAAGATACCATATATCATATCTCGTATGCACCACAAGCCGACACCCGCCATTATTCCGAATTAACCCTTTCATTTGACAATAGATTTACGCTTCATTCATATTTTCTTTACAAGCACTGCTTTTGTAGCCACAAATGCAAATTTAGTTGCGTAGTGTCCTTAAGGGCACTACGCATATGCAAGTGCCTTTTTTATTTACTTTTGCCCCCTTTGCTTTTGCCCCCTTTGCCGCGCTGTTGATAATCCGCAGCTATCTCATCGCACCATCCTTTGCTAAGAGATGCATTTTTTCGCAGGCCGCACATGGCGTTTGATACCGCCTTGTACACCACCCTCGTGCCCTCGCTGTCGGCGTTGTAATTTACCGCTCTGTCCTCCTGTATGCCGTAGCGCGCCGCCGTCTTTACCGCGTCAATGTTGGCTCCGATGAACAGAAACTCCCATCCGCACTTCTTTTTCTGCTCGATAAGCCTCTTTACCTGCTTATCCGTATATTTGCGGCTTGCATTTTCCTGCCCGTCCGTGGTAATTACAAACACAGTATGCCTCGGCACATCCTCTCTGCGAGCGTATTTGTGGATGCTTGCAATATGATGCACCGCGTCACCTATTGCGTCGATAAGAGCAGTGCATCCCCCCACCTCGTAGTCCTCCTCGGTCATGGGCGGCACCTCACACAGCCTGATGCGGTCGTGAAGCACCGTGCTTTCGTCATCAAAAAGCACCGTGGACACGTAGCACTCCCCATCCTGCTTCTTTTGCTTTTCTATCATGGCGTTAAAGCCACCCACCGTGTCGCTCTCAAGCCCCGCCATGGAGCCGCTTCTGTCAAGAATGAATACAAGCTCGGTGATGCCGCCCTCCTTTTCAGAGCCCGCCTTCTCACCCTCCGACTCCTGCGCATCCGGGTCAAGCTCGGGCATTAACGGCTCGTGAATATAAACCGTGTCCGACTCCATCGCAGAAATGGGCTTAATGCCGCCGCAGCTGGTTACAAAATTCTCTCTTTTTTTCATAATAAAAACCTCTCTTTCATTTGGTGTCTTTATTTTACACCGTCTTAAGAGAGGTTTGGTCGCCCATCAAGCGACAAATATTTATTTGTTTTTATACGCTCAGCAGCGTCTGATCAAAGGCAAAGAGCACCTCGTTTATCTGGAAGATATCATACCTGCCGTTAGTAATGAAATACTCGATTATAATATCAAACTTATTACTGTGCGATAGAGCAAAGCCCGCCTTTTTAAGCATCTCCTCGGTCTCGTCAAGGGAAAGCCTGAGCGCTATGGCAAAGGATATCACCGTGGACTTACTGGGACGGTAATTAATGTCACTTCGTATCTTGGAGAACAGCTTTCTGTCCACGTGCGCCCTCTTATAGCACTCGGTATCGGTCATGCCGCTTTGATCTATCTTGCGCAAAAGCATCTGGGAAAAGCTCTCGTCAAGCACGCTGAGCCTTCTGCCAAGCTCCTCCGGCATAAGGCAAGCATCCTCGCACTCGCAGTACTCCTCTCTCGCCCGACTTGCACCCATTGCGGGCGCGCTTGCCTGTATGCGCTCGGTCCGCTCAATAATTAAATTATCCTCAATATATTGGGATATCTCACGCAGCATCTCATCGCTTACCCTTTGCTCCGCAGATTCCACTATCATATCAAATGCGATCTTATTCATGCTCCCCTCTCGGCCTAAATATTCCTTGGAGGTGCTATCGGTAAAATAAATATCCGAATTAAACAAGCTCCTCCTGATCCTTTCATGCTTGGGAAATTTGCGGATGACAAGCAGCTCAAGAAGCAGATACACGACCGCCAAGGCAATGAATATCACACCAAGGGAGGCCACAAGCAAGCGCTCGCCGCAGGAGTTGGGCGCCATTCCCCAGACCGATGTACACAAGCACAATACACCTATACCCGCAAAAAGCAAAGTAATAAAGATCATATATCCAAATATGTACGAAACAAATTCTTTTTTGATCTTTCCGCGAAAAATGTCCTTTTTCAATGCCTCGCCGCCTTTCTTTGGGATAATTATAGCATGCAAACAATAAAAAATCAATAGTATTCCGACGCTGCGACACTCTCGCCTCGCCTGATCCTGCACTGCAGGCGCTTCGGCGACAATGCAGTTAACAGCTTCGGCTGTTAGTTACGGGTCTTCATTTGTTTGCGTCGGCAAGATAAGCCAAAAGAAAAACCACCCCGATGGGTGGTTTTCTTTTGGGCTCGTAGTATAAAAATGCAACTCTGAATTGATCACATAATTGCCACAGGAGTCAGCATTTCAATTATTTTCATCATACGAGGATCTTTCTGCAAGTGTGAAAAAGTATCTTTTCTTAAAGTTTTCAAAAGCAACCCACATTGATTTTCGGTATGAGTCTTATATGCATCGTTTACAGATAGCTCAACCTTGTTCACCATAAATGATGTATACATACCATCTTTACGGCTATCGTATTTAACAGCATGTTCTGCAGCCTTTTCAAGGCAAGTAAACATATTGTCTTCTTCCATGAGTTTTAGATAACTGTCTGCCATTTCCTTATAGCATTGCGAAATTCTTTCGTGATAAAACCCAAAATTCCCATCGGAATACAGCAAATTAAAGCAATCAATTACAAATTCAAATGCTTTTATGCGATCCTCCAAGGAATAATTTCCCTTCCAACACATAATACAAGTGTTGCCCCAAATCATCTCAACAAGGGTTTGAATGTTTGTCTGGCATAATTTGACTGCCTCATTACCTTCAAGAAATCGCGTCATCATCTCATTCGAAGTAAGTGCATAGCCGTTAGCCATTTTAGCATGTTTTTTTGCTGATTCAGCATCTCCCTTGGCAAAATAGTAGGTAAAGCTCAAACATTGGATAGCACCGCCTCTTAGTGAATTATCGGTGGATTCTGCAAGAATTCTTTTGCCATACTCGATTATTTCGTCAGCGTATTTCTTTTCATCCTCTGCATCTAAAGCATACATCAACTCAAAAATGACAGATAAATCATTGGGGAATTCCTTTTGCGCTTCTCTCCACAAGGCAACGCGCTCCGAACTTTTGCCCGCGCGGAACAGTTCTGCATTTTTATCACTATATTCGCGTAATTTTTTCTCTTTCTCAATTTCTCCAACGCCAAGAAGGTCATCAACACTTACATTGTAATAGAATGCAATTGCAGGTAAAATCGTAATATCCGGATACCCCTCGTCACGTTCCCACTTGGAAACGGCTTGGGTAGTAATTCCAAGATGCATAGCCAAATCTTCCTGTGTGTTTCCCTTCTCTTTACGCAGCTTTTTCAGTTGCTCACTTAAAAATATGTTCATTATGTTCCCTCCAAAAAAATAAAGTAACAAGCGCTTGTTCCGATTATATTATAACAAAAATACGTAACAATACAATAACCGCGTTGTTCAATTTTGGTTGTTTTTGTAAACGATTGGTTTAACATTGTGCCCAAAAAATTATCGCACATTCAAATCCAAAAGATCGGGAAAAAGGTGAGATGGCGGAAGAAAGGGTATTTTACCCCAAAAAACATGAAAAGCCCTTGAAAATCAATGACTTGTAGCTATTTAGTGAAATATTCGGCAATGCCGAATGTGAAATAATTTTCTTGCGAAAATTGTGAAATATCTCACTTCGTTCGATGTGAAATGAAATAAATCCCCTCACGCGCCGCAGCGCATTTCACACGCGAAGCGTATTTCACGCACGAAGTGCATTTCACAAATCCCGCAAGGGATTTATTTCGTTGAAAAAAGCACTTGCTTTCGCAAGTGCTTTTTTCTGGCTCCCCGTGCTGGGCTCGAACCGCTTGCGCTTGCGGTGCCCGAAAGCTTTTGCGGCTTTGCCTTAAGCTTTCGACCGCTGCGACATTCTCGCCTCGCTTATTCCTGCACTGCAGGCGCGTGAAGCGACAATGCAGTTAACAGCTTCGGATGTAAAACAAAAAGAGCAAGGCAAAGCCTTGCAAAAACTTATTACCTCTTACTTCTTACCTATTACTTCCCAAAGCCCCAAGGACTTTTCGAGGTAAGAGTGAAGAGGTAAGAAGTAAAAAGTAAGCCCCAAGAACTTATCGTCCTTGGGGCTTTGGCTCCCCGTGCTGGGCTCGAACCGCTTGCGCTTGCGGTGCCCGAAAGCTTTTGCGGCTTTGCCTTAAGCTTTCGACCGCTGCGACATTCTCGCCTCGCTT
>JAFXDC010000003.1 GCA_017516345.1 Clostridia bacterium
CAGCGTCAAAAATAAGGACGAGCAATGCTGCGAGAAAGGGGGGGTAACCCTTTGGGGATTGCTCGTGCAGGGAGTGGCGACCAGCATAGACGCACTCTCCGTGGGCTTTACCATCGCTCATTACGATGCACTTAAGGCGGTGGTCGCTGCACTGCTGATTGCCGCAGTAACCTTTATTATCTGTCTCGCGGGTATTTTCATAGGCAAAAAAGCAGGCACCAAGCTTGCCGATAGGGCGGGTATCCTCGGCGGCATCATTCTTATCCTTATAGGACTCGAGATCTTTATAACAAGCTGGTTTTAGCTCCGTTTGGGATAGATGCATATATTTGCAACTGTGCATATGATGGTATATGCTATATCGGAGATCATGATAAGGGCAAAATATATCTAAATGGCTGATGCAGATGACTTGCTTTTGTCCGATGGATCTGCACATGTAAATAATACGTCAGATAACTAAAAGCAAAAGCCATCACAAAGCGTGATGGCTTGAATTTTTGCACTGCAAGAAAATGGCAGAGGTCCGGCCTCTGCCATTAATGCTTTTTTGTTTTTTACACCAATCTCTTGCGCAGATCCTCCGCAGATGCGCTTGAGATATACGAAGGCGCAACGTCAAGAACAGTCTTGCAGCCCTTTATGCCCTCCTTGTTCATTTTAACCGCGGCTCGGGCATAAGCAACAAGCACCGAGGAGGTGAAGGCGGGGTTGGAATCAAGCTTAAGACTATACTGAATTACGTTGTTATACTCGTTATTAAAGCCCGTGGTTCCGCATCTTATGGAGAAGCCGCCATGGGGCAGACCGCTGTGGTCGCGCACAAGCTCTTCTTTGGAAATGAAGTGTACGATGGTATTGTAATCTGCAAAATAGTTGGGCATGGTGACTATTTCGCGCTCAATGCGCTCCTTATCTGCACCCTCCGCCGCCACAACAAAGCATTCGCGAACGTGCTTATCGCGGGTGGTGAGAGAGGGATTTTCTCCGCTTTGCACCCTTGCCACCGCCTCCTCTACGGGGATGGTGTACTGACGTGCATCCACTACGCCCTCAATGCGGCGAATGGCATCGGAATGACCCTGGCTCACTCCCTTGCCCCAGAAGGTGTAGTTGGTACCCGCGGGGAGCACCGCCTCGCAGTACGCGCGGTTTAGCGAGAACAGACCGGGATCCCAGCCCACCGAGATTATCGCTACCTTGCCGGACTCGCATGCCGAGGCGTCCACAGCCTCAAAATGCTCGGGGATACGGGCGTGAGTGTCAAAGCTGTCTATGACGTTAAAGTGCTTGGCAAGCTCGGGAGTCTGCTTGGGCAGATCGGTGGCACTGCCGCCGCAAAGAATAAGAACGTCGATCTCATCCCTGAAGGAAAGGATATCGTCAAGCTTATATACCTTGGCGCCCTCGGTAAGCGGGGTGATGCTTGCAGGATCGCGCCTTGTAAAAATGCCGAAAAGGCAGGTGTCGGGATTCTGTCTTATTGCGCATTCCACGCCCTTGCCAAGATTGCCATAACCAACGATGCCTATATTTATCATTTTTGATTCCTCATTTCAAATAATTAAGTAAGATATATTTTACAGATAAATCAAGAAAAAATCAACGGATTTATAATATAAATATGCTTAAATCATAATTTTTTTAAGCTATGTTCGGGTTTGTGTCCAATGGTTGTGTTGACTGCGTGAAAAAACAGTGATATAATTATAATAATAAGAAGCAAAGGAGTGATATTATGAAGATCGCCATAACGTACAAGGACGGACAGGTCTTTCAGCATTTCGGACACACCGAGCAGTTTAAGATATATAATTTGGAAAACGGAGAAATAGTCTCCTCCAAGGTGATATCCACACAAGGCAGCGGACACAGCGCCCTTGCGGGAATGCTTGCCATCTTAAAGGTGGAGGCACTTATCTGCGGCGGAATAGGCGGCGGCGCAAGGGATGCACTGGACAAGGCGGGAATCAGGATATACGGCGGCGTCAAGGGCGATGCCGATGCTGCGGCGCTCAGCCTTGCCAAGGGCGAGCTTTTGTTTGACCCCGATGCCAAATGCGACCACCACGACCACGAGCACACCTGCGGTGAGCACACCTGCGGGGAGCATACCTGCCACTAAAGCGACTGAAAATAAAGGATGAAGAAATAGGGGCGTACCCTAAAGGACAGTATTACCTACCGACAGAAAAAATAGAAACCGCAGATTGTTTTTCTGCGGTTTTTGTGTTATAATAAAAACATTAATCTTGAATAGTACAAGGAAGATGCTTATGAGAGAAGTGATCGAACATTATAACAAGCTAATTGACGAAAACAATGATCCTGCTCGCGATCCTAAACCATTGAGAGATTATATGGATAAGTGGGACGGAGATAAGTTTATCGAGAGTATGCAGCTTGATAAAAGCAAATCCGTTTTAGAAATAGGAATTGGAACAGGGCGACTTGCCATCAAGGTTGCACCAAATTGCAACAGCTTGTGTGGAATAGATATATCCGAAAAGACAATTGGGAGAGCAACTGAAAACCTATCAGCGTATCAAAATATAAAACTTATTTGCGGCAATTTTATGTCTTGTGAATTTGAGACACAGTTTGATGTAATATACTCGTCATTAACCTTTATGCATATACAAGATAAGTTATCAGCTATACAAAAAATTGCGGATTTGCTGACTAATAACGGACTTTTTGTTTTGTCGATCGATAAAAATCAGAATGAGTATATCGATATGGGTGATAGAAAGGTAAAAATATATCCCGATAATCCTAACGATATACGTAGCTATCTTTCAATATCCAAGCTTAAGATCATAAATGAATTTGAAACAGAACACGCATACGTAACGGTCAGCACAAAAGCCTCCCTTGTGTAAAGGGAGGTGGCACGCGTCAGCGTGACGGAGGGATTGTAATGCAGAGAAAACACAATAAAGATATTGTGCCAACCGCAAAAATGTTGCGAAAGAATATGACAAAAGAAGAAAAACACCTTTGGTATGATTTTCTGCGTACTTACCCCATCCGCTTTTCACGCCAAAAGGTTCTCGGAAGGTATATTGCAGATTTTTACTGTGCAGAGGCAAAGCTCATTATAGAGCTTGACGGTTCTGGGCATTATAGCGAGAAAGGAAAGCGATATGACGAAGAAAGAACCGCCTTTCTTGAAGAATACGGATTAACGGTTATCAGAATACCGAATACGGAAATACATAAAAACTTTCGGAGTGTTTGCGAGTATATTGATTATCTCGTAGAACAATCCCTCAGTCAGCTTCGCTGACAGCTCCCTTTACACAAGGGAGCCTTTTTTAGTTCACCTATAACTTGTCAATTTTACTGACAAGCACTGCATTTGTGGACACAAATGCAAAATACGGCATACCTCTTTCGAGATATACCGTATTTCTGAAAACTGTCCTTTAGAGTGACGCTTTATACTCTTCATCCTATTTTTTATATTATTCGTTTTATAAAATCCTTTATACTGCGGTCGTATTTTTCGGTGTCAACGTATCTTAATAGCGAGTGTCCGCCCTCGTCAAAATAAACAATGGTCTTATCCGCGCTTGAGCAGGTGTCAAACAGAAGCTTGGCGTTTTGAGGTGTGGAGTAGGGATCCTTGTGGCTCTGAAGCATTAAAAGAGGCTTATCAAGCTTATCTATTACGTCTATCGGCCCCTTTTTGACCATGGAATGCCCTGTGGCCTTGCGCATCTGCTTATCAATAAACCAAAGCACGGTGGGAAAATTTTTTTTGCGCTCCACAAGGTGATTTTTCATGGATTCACCAAAGCGGGTAAACATTCCCTCGGTTACCATGCCGAGCACGTATTTTTCGCAATCGGTCTCGGTAATGGCAAGCATTCCGCCCGCCGCACCTATGCAGATACCGTGATACACCACGCCTCTGAGCTTAAATTCTTCGCAGATATACTTGGTCCATGCCGAGATGTCTCTGCTCTCCTCAAAGCCTACGGTATTGTATTTTCCGTCGCTGAGACCGTGAGCCCTCGGATCAAGCACGAGCACGTTAAGCCCGCATTCGGCGTAGGGGATGCCGAAATAATAACCGTAGCGCAGGCTTTCGGTGCGCCCCGAAAGCACCATGGCGCAAACGTCGCCGCCAAGATCGTAATACTCTCCGTAAAGGTTGATTCCGTCCCGCAGGATGTGCACGTCCCTTTTATAGCCGGCGTGCTCCATTTGCCATTGCTGACCGATTCCGTCCATATATAGCTGAACCTCGTTTTCCGGAACCTTGTCGCGTCCCCAAAGCTCGGGAGTCTTTCTTATAAGGGTCTCCTTGTATACGATCCTTGAGGCTATCTCCATTGCAAAAAAGTAAAAGCCTATCCCAAGCACCGCGTTGATGCCCAGGATCCAATAAAATACGTCCATGCTTACCTCTTATTTTTTCTTTTTCAGCTCAAGAAGCTCGGCGTGCATATCAAGAGCTATCTGCCTTACGGCATCGTTCGCCCTTGTTATCTCCTCCTTGCTGGGAGTGGGTGACTCAAAAAGCTCCTGCATGTAAATGGGATCCCCCACAAAAACGTGAGTGCGTCCCGTTAAGCTGTAGCTTCCGTCGGTTATTATGGGGATGATGGGTGCGTTCGCCTTAAGGGCTATTAACAGATAGCTTGGATAAAAGCGCTGAATACTGCCATCGTCGGTGTTGCGCCCCTCGGGAAATATCTGAACCAGCTTGCCCTTGCTTATGAGGGATGCGCTTTTATCGATAAAGCTCATATCCCTCGTGTTGCGATTTGCCTGGATCCCGCCCCAGAATTTCATGCCAAGAGATATCAGGGGGTTTTTAAATGCAAGCTCGGATGCCACAACGTTAAGCTTGCGCGGAAAAACAAAGAAGGCGTTGTGCGCGTAATCAAGAGCGTTATAGTGATTGGATATAATAAGTGCTCCGCCGCGTATGCGTCGCGGAGCATTATTGCTTTTATAATAGACCTTGGTCTTAAAAAATAACCAATAAAACGGGAAGCCTGTAATTATTCCGATGATACGGAAGAAATCGTAAATAAATCTCATTCTTTACTATAGTTCTCGCCTTTTCCGATATTTGTGATGGTCTTGGGCAGCAGGAAGGTAAGGCCGAAGGCAATCATGCAAAGACAGGTTACGATGATGGTCATATAGGAAACAAGACCGCTTTGCTTTAAGAATACAAGTATAAAGCCCGATGCAATGCCTGCTGATGCTCCCTCAAAAAGACCCTGTATTGCAAAATACATGGATGGTGCGTTCGCCGACTCGCCATTGCGTATCGCCGCGCGCTGTGAGGGCACGGTGTAGGTTATCGAGAAGAAGGCGCCTATGGAGAAGGACACTATTATTGCACATATTATGGCGTATATGAAGACAAAGCCTTCGGGAACAAGGGGACACAGAGCCATTAACGCCATGCCAAGAGAGAACACCGCAAGCACGTAGCGGTATCCGACTCCAAGACCAAACCTCTTTACCACCTTATTATAAAGCATGATGGTAAAGGGTACGGGTACAAAGCAGGAGGCCATGATAAAGGTCATATCCAGATTCATTGTGGAGAAATACTCGTTTATACCGCTTAAAAAGAGCTGAAGACCCATGTTCATAACAAAGACTATGCACATCCAGAAAACAAAGGGCTTGTCCTTTAAGGTGAAGCCGAGGCAATCCTTGAAGGAGGTTCGTGCCTTTGTGGGAACGGGAGCTTCCTCGGATGCATTGCCCGCAGGCTTTTCCTTAAGCAGGAACATGGGGATGAGCATGGTAAGGCTTAAAGGAATGAAAAGCAGAGCTACGATCCTTATGTTAAGACCCATGGATACAAATGCGGGAACAAGTGCAAAGCTGAGACTGAAGTATACCACGTCGCAGATGGATTTCGTGTTGGACAGAAGAAGCAGACTCTTGTCATCCTCGGCGATCTCCGAGAAGGTGGCGTAGTAGGTGAGCATGGTAAGAGTGTAGCTGCCGTAGAAGATCAGCAGAAGGAGTGCAAACCAAATCGTGTTAAGCAGCGTGGCTTCGGTATCAATGGGAACAAGGAACAAAAGGTAGGATAGCAATGTGGGTACGATACCTATAAGAATACCTGTCTTTCTTTTGCCGAAGCGGGATCTCAAATTATCGGTAAAGTGGGAAAGCGGAATGTCGATAAGACCGTCTACCACCTTTGCCACAACTAGCAGGAACGCCCAGACCGCCGCAATAACGAGGTCCTTGTTAAGATATGTCCATTGCTCTACGTTTTTATCAAATCCGCCCACAAGAAGCGCACTGCATAAATACGAGCCAACGATCATGTTGAGCATATTGATGCCCAAGCCCGAGCAAGCATACAGTATAAGCTTGCTTTTCTTTGTTATCTTTTGCATAGTTTCCTCCAAATTTTATATATTATAAAAAAATTATAACCTATAGCATCGCATCATTCAAAGCACAGAAGCATTACTCCCGAGGTGTGACAGCTTACCGTGAACACCTCAAGCAAAATGCCCCTTTGGGAAAGAGAACTTGTTATTTCCTCTACGGTCTGCTCAAGCTCTGCGGGACAGAATACCGTCATAATGTCGCAGCTGCGCATGTCCTGCACCTTTTGCGCGGTCTTGACCACGGTGTCCTCCAAACGGTCCGATACCGCAATGATGGTCTTTCCCGCGTGGGACAGATACTTGCCGTGCTCGTTCTCGCTTCGCTGTATCACAGACACCACAAACATATTTTCAAAGGTGGCGTTAATGTCCCTTACCACCTCATCGGTCTTTTTTGTAAAGTCGATTATCGGAAGGGCGGAGTAGCACTGTGCTATTGATTTACTGTTTATAACGCTTATGCGGGCCTTGTCGTATACCTTGCTTGCCTGAAGTGCGGTAAGTATGGAGTCCGAGCTGTTGGGGAAGACCACGATCTCATCTGTGGAGACCGCCTCAAAGGCGTCTATGTAATCCTTGGTGGAGGCGCTTTCCGGACAGTATATGGCAACGTCTGCGCCCATCTGAACGAAAAGCTCCTGGATCTCGGGTGAGCTTGCCACGGCTACCACAGAGAACCTGCCGTTGCTCTTTTGCTCGGAGCACATTATGGCCTTTACGGTCTCGGTGTGCTGCACCGTCATGTTTTCTATCTTAAGGCTTAAAAACTCGCCAAAGCGGTGGCAGTAGGCGAATATCTGCTCGGGATAGTGGGTGTGAACGTGTATCCTTACCTTGTCGCCGTCAAGGGTAACCACCACCGACTCGCCCATTTGTTGAAGGGTCTGTCTGAAAAGCGAAAGCTCAAAGGGCTCCCCGCAGCTTAACAGCTGAATAAGAAGCTCGGTGCAATAGCCGTAGGGGAAGGTGCTCTCCTTGTTAAATACGGAATAATCCACCGACTCCTCGGTCTGCTCTTTATTTACCATCTCCTCGGGGGTCTCGCCGTTAAGGTACATCATGATTCCCTCAAGAAAATACAGTATGCCCGCACCGCCGCTGTCCACTACTCCCGCCTCCTTAAGAGTGGGAAGAAGCTCGGGAGTGTTTTCAAGCGACACATGCGCGATCTTAATATACTTAATAAATACCTCGTCTATACAGCTAAAGCCGTCCCTTGCGGCATCAATGCTGTTATAGGCATCCTTCACGACCGTGAGCATGGTACCCTCTACCGGTTCGGCAACCGCCTCGTATGCGTATTTTACGCCTCTTCCAAGGGCATCGACAAGATCCGCGGGATCGGCCTGACTTAAGCCTATAAAGGCCTCGGATATGCCCTTAAGATACTGCGAGACTATGACTCCCGAGTTGCCGCGTGCCCCGTATATGATGGATTCTGCAAGACTTTTTGCCGTGACCGAAAGATCCTCGGAGTCCTTGACGGATTGCAGACCCTTGGCAATGGTTATCACCATGTTCGTGCCGGTATCTCCGTCGGGAACGGGGAAGACGTTAAGCTTGTTTACCGTTTGGCAGTACTTATTCAAATTGCGGACACCGTAGTCTATCATTTGCTTAAAGGTGGTGCCGTTAATTCTTTGTATCATATAAAACCTCTGTGATGGGTAGTGTTATGCTTTATTATTTTCCGAGAATGCCGTTAAGAACAGCCTTCTCCTTTTCAAGATCCTCGGTAAGCTCGTCTCCAAGGAAGTATACGCCCACCATGCCGGGTCCGATGTTGGTGCCGCAGCCTGCGAAAACGTCGCTGATAAGGATATCCTTGGGAGATACCCTTTCCTTGATGAGGGCGGCAAGCTTTTGAGCATACTCCTCACGGTTGCTGTGAGAGATGAGCACGTATTGATCCTCAATATCGGTAGCGGTCTTTTCAAGATACTGCGCGGTGGCGTTAAGAGCGTTATTTATACCCTTTACCTTGGCAAGCACCGTAACGTAGCCGTCGCGGTTGCAGTCGCCCATGGGCTTAACACCGGCAAAGTTGCCCATTATGGCCTTGCCCATGCTGATGCGTCCTCTGCGCGCAACAAAAATAAGATCGTCAATGGGACCCATTTGGTGAACTCTGTGCTTGTTTGCCTCAAGCCACTGTATGACCTCCTCGTAGGACTTGCCCTGCTGCTTGAGCTGGTGAGCATAAATGGTCAGCAGTCCCAGGGCACCCGACATCTTGTAGGAGTCAAAGCAGTAGATGCTGCAGTCGGGATATTCTTTCTTTACCTTTTCGGCAACGGTGCAGTTGACGCTGTAGGTGGAGCTGATCTTGGAGGATATGGGCATGGAGATTATTTTATACCCATCCTTTACGTATTTTACAAAGATATCGTAAAGCTCGTCGGGGGTTATGGGTGCGCTTGTTACCTGCAGCTTTTTGTTTGAAAGTGCGGCGTAGAAATCCTCTCTTGAAATGCTTTCCCAGTTCATATAGCTTCGGATATCTCTTCCGTCGCTGATGTGAACGTAGCCGGGGGTATATGCCTCAACTCCAAAGCGGTCGCAAAGCTCCGGGCAAAGATCACAGGTGCTATCTGCAATAATGATGTATTTTTCCATAAAAGATCTCCTTATATGTAACGTGTATGATTATTTTATGCGGTGTACTTTTTTGATCAAGCAACACTTCTCAGCATACTTATACTGATAAATTATATCATATTAATTTAGCGAATACAACCTTTTTCGACAAAATTTATTCATAATTTATTAATATTTTGTTTTTTTGATCCTCGTTTTGCATATTGATCCAAAGCAACAAACAAATTTTGTAATATCGGAAAAACAAAAAGCACCTATGATAATAAACCGATGGTTTTTCATAAGTGCTTTTGTATTTATCAGAATCTCTTCCAGGTCTTTGCATTAAATAGGATCATCACGGGCAATATCTCAAGCCTTCCTGCCAGCATGGTAAATGAGAGTAAAAGCTTGGAAAAAGCCGAGAAGCCCGAGAAGCTCAAATAAGGTCCTACCGCCTCGAGACCGGGTCCGATGTTGGACAGGCAGGAGATGGTGGCGGTAAGGTTGGAGAGCAGTCCGTGATTTTGGCTGTACGTGCCTCCATCTGACACCACAGTCGCTACGGTGCCGTTTATCGGGTCCATGGAAAGAAGCGTGGTCACGGCTATCATAATGAGGAAATAAAGGGTTACAAAGGCAAAAACGTCGTTTACCGTCTTCTCCTCAAGGGTCTTGCCCTCAAATTTCATTTTGGGCACGTATCGGGGATTAATAAGCTTACGGATGTTAATATATATGCCCTTTACCGATATGATTATTCTTGAATGCTTTATTCCGCCCGCCGTGGAGCCCGCCATGGCGCCAAAGACCATAAGGGCTACCATGACAGCGGTTGCGGCGGTGGGCCAAAGGTTAAAGTCGGTGGTGGTGTAGCCCGTGGTGGTCATTATGGATGCCACCTGGAACAGCGAGTGCCGGAACATCTCCTCGGTGGTGTAATTTTGAGGATAAGCCTCAAAGCGTGCCAGCAGACTGGCAAAGACGACAAGCACCGCTATCACCGCTATGGAAAAATATCCTCTAAGCTCCTCGCTTCTGAGCATATCCTTTACCTTGCCTATCAAAAGCAGATAGTAAAGAGAAAAGTTAAGTCCGAACAGCAGTAAAAATATCGCTATGACGTATTGGGAAAAGGGATTATACATTGCTATGCTTCCCGGAATAACGCCAAACCCGCCCGTTCCCGCGCTTCCGAAGGCGGTAAGCAGGCTGATAAAAAGCTGATCGTTCTCATATCCGGCAATGGGCTTGTCAAGCATCAGAATGATTACGAGTAAAACGGTAAGTCCAAGATAAATAAGGTAAAGTATCCTTGTGGTGACCTTCATCTTGGATACTATCTTGCCTACCTGTGGGCCGGGGCTCTCTGCCCGTAAAAGATGCATGGCAGAGCCTTCGTTGCTCTCGGGAATAAAGATGAGCACGAATACCAGTATGCCCATACCTCCGATCCAGTGGGAAAAGCTTCGCCAAAACAGGGTGGAGTGGGACAGCGCGGCAATATCGTTCACCACCGATGCGCCCGTGGTGGTAAAGCCGGATACCATCTCAAAAAATGCGTCCTCAAAGCGGGGGATCTCGCGGTTTATCATAAAAGGAATAGCACCGAAAAGCGCCATTACCACCCAAGCAAGTGCAGTAAGGGCAAACCCTTCCTTTTGATAAAAGCTGTTGCGCCGGGGCTTAAGAAGCTGCAAAAGAAAGCCTATTCCCACAAGCAATACGATGGGCACTATAAAGGCAAGAGTGTTTAAAAACGGCTCTTTATATATGAGGCTGATGATAAGAGGTGCAACCATCAACACACCCTCAAGCACCATTATTTTACCCAGTATCTTGCCGAGAATCTTATAATTCATAATATCTCCTTAACAAAAAACGTCGGTAAGATCGTCAAAATTCTTATGAGTGGTAACCACTATCACGTTATCTCCAAGCTGAATGGAGCTGTTACCACCGGGGATGATGACCTCATTGTTTCTTATGATACAGCCAATAAGGCAGTTGTCCTTAAGCTTCAGATCCTTAAGCGGAACGTCAAGGAAGCCCTCGCGGGTCTTTGCTGAAAATTCAAGGGCCTCTACCTGATTGTTAACAAGCTTGTAAAGGGTAAGCACGTTGCTGCCGCGGGTGTTGGCAAGAGCACGGGTGTAGCTTAATATCCTTGATGCAACGATGTTCTTTGGGGATACGTTGTTGTGTATTCCAAGCTCATCCAGCATGCCGTAAAGATCGTCGCTCTTTATCTGGGTTATGGTCTTTTTTACATTATGCTTGTTTGCAAACATGGAAACTATTATATTTTCCTCGTCAATGTCGGTAAGAGCAACAAAGGCATCCATTGCCATAATGCCCTCCTCAAGGAGAAGATCGTGTCTTGTTCCGTTTCCATGCACCACCGTGACCTTGGAGAGGGTGTCTGCAAGCACCTCTGCGTGTGCTTTGTTATGCTCTACAAGCTTGACCTTGTATTTCTTTTTTGCAAGCTGATCTGCAAGATAAAATCCTATTCTGCTGCCACCGATTATCATTACGTTCTTAAGGGGAGAGCGCATAAGGTTGACCTCTGCCAAAAACTCACCAAGGGTCTTGGCATCTGCTGTGAAATGGATCTTATCTCCCTGCTCTATGGTAAAATTACCCGAAGGGATGACTACCTTATCTCCGCGCTCCACAGCGCAAATAAGCACCTTAGTGTTGAGTTTTCTGCCAAGAGAGATGAGGCTTTCTCCGATAAGATTGCACTCGGGGGTGACCACCACCTCAACAAGGGAGGCCTTGCCCTTTGCAAAATGCTCTATCTGGGCCACCGAGGGAAGGCTTATGAGGCTGAATATTTCGTTTGCGGTCTCAAGCTCGGGATTTACTATCATGGATATTCCAAGATAATCCCTCATGGCAACTATCTGCTTGCGGTAATCGGTGTTGCGCACGCGGGCAACCGTGTTCTTTACCCCCAAGCGCTTTGCAACAAGACAGGCAAGGATGTTTAACTCGTCGCTTCTTGTAAGCACTATGGCAAGATCGGCATCCTTCATCTTGGCCTCTGCCTGGATATCCATGCACGCTCCGTTTCCAACTATGCCGAAAACGTCGTATTTCTCAATAAGGCTCTCCACCTTATCCTTGTCATCGTCTATTACGGTTATGGTGTGGTCGTGTCCCGACAGCTCCTTAAGCACGGCACGTCCCGTGGTCCCAAGCCCTATTATGACTATATTCATATTTTACCTCACAGTATAATACTCATTTCTGTTCTCTGAAAACAAGACCACCGTTTTGTGCATCCATGGAGTCCACGATGGCAAGGGATTCCAGCTGATATCCAAGCTCCCTTATCTGCTTGCCGCCGCATTGAAAGCCCTTTTCAATGGCAATGCCTAAGCCCTCTACAGTAGCTCCCGCGCTCTCAACTATGGAGATAAGCCCCTTGAGAGCGCAGCCGTTTGCAAGAAAATCGTCGATTATAAGAACGTGATCCTCCTTGGTAAGGAAACGCTTGGAAACAATGACCTGATTTTTGTTTTTATGGGTAAAGGACTCTACCTCTGCAACGTACATATCGCCGTCTATGTTGACGGATTTTGATTTCTTGGCAAACAGAAGCGGAACACCGAAGCAACGGGCAACGGGATAGGCAATGGCGATTCCCGATGCCTCAATGGTGAGTACCTTGGTTACGTGTTTGTCGGCAAAGCGACGATGAAATTCCTCGCCGATCTCATCAAGAAGGGCAATATCCATCTGATGATTCAAAAAGCTGTCCACCTTAAGCACGTTGCCCGGCTTAACAACTCCGTCCTTTAAAATACGCTGCTCAAGAAAATTCATACTAATACCCCTTATATAATGTTTAATATCATTAACTGTACATGAAAATACATATTTTCGTAAGATAATATAGCATATTGCAATTAAATTGTCACCTGTTTGTTAAAAAAATCAGCCGTGAAAGTAATTAATTTGGGGGATGTATGCTTGTAAGAGAGTAAATAACAAGGAGCGCGCTTGCGCGCGCAATATATATGCGCGCCCTGCGGGCGCGACCCCGCCCACCCACCCCATTGACGCGCCCGCGCGCCTCGCCTTCGGCATCGGCGCGCTGCGCCTTGCGCTTTTGCGCAAGGCACGGCGGCTCCGCCCTCGGGCGCGTCCTGTCCTTGGCGGTATGCAACAGAAGATAGGGCAAAGAGTATTTGCCTTTTTGCGCCCTCGCTCGGCGGTGCAAGGGAAGCTGCCGTACTGCTTAAAGCAGAGCCTGTTTTTCCAGGAAGCTATTGCGTTTCTTTGCTCGATATGATATAATCATTAAGTTATTTAAGTTTCTTTTTTAGCAAGGTGAAATAATGAGCACAAAAAAAGTATCCCGTGCCTTTAAGGCCTTTAAGGCGCTGATAGCCGCGGTATATCCCAAATACGAGCTTGAGGGAGTGGAAAATATACCCCAAGAGCCCTGCATCATAGTGGGTAACCATTCCCAGCTGCACGGCCCGATAGTAAGTCAGCTTTATATGCCGGTCAAATGTCAGACCTGGTGTATGGGAAGCATGATGAACCTCAAGGAGGTGCCCGACTACGCCTTTGAGGATTTTTGGTCGGGGAAGCCAAAGCGCAGTCATTGGTTTTATAAAATACTTGCTCATCTTATAGCCCCCGTCTCGGTCTTTATCTTCAATAATGCCGATACCATAGGGGTCTACCACGATACTCGTATCATTTCCACCCTGAAACAGACCGTAAAGGTGCTCTCCGAGGGGGAGAGCGTGGTGATATTCCCCGAATATCATAAAGAGTATAACGGCATTTTGTATGATTTCAGGGAAAATTTCGTAGAGGTGGCAAGGCTGTATCATAAAAAGACCGGCAAGAACCTGTCCTTTGTGCCAATGTATATCTGCCCCGAGCTTAAAATGCTTTGCTTTGGAAATAAGATCACCTTTGATCCGAATTTGTATGATAAGGAAAAAAAGGAGGAGATGCGGGTATATCTTATGGAGGAGATCACCCGCCTTGCCCGAGAGCTTGATGAGCATACGGTCATTCCTTACGATAATATCCCAAAGAAAAAATATCCTAAAAATAAATAATTTTCTTGCCTTTCGGTATAATAAATGCTTGAAAAAGCATAATTCGTGTGGTATAATATAAGCAAATAAAAATATAATAAAAGGAGATTAATATTATGGATCTTTTAAGAAAAGTTTGGCCTTTGTCCTTTGCAGTTGAAAAGGGCGACACAAAGAATTTTATCATTAAGCTTGTTATCTATGCGGTAGCTGCCATCATTTTTGGCGTTGTCTTCGGCCTGCTGGGTCAGATACAGTTTATCGGCTTCCTCTTCGGTATCGTAGGTACCGTTCTGGATCTTTATTGCACCGCAGGTATCGTTTTCTGTGTTCTCCATTTCATCGGCGTAGGTGCCTTTAAGTAATTTAAAAAAATGAAAAAGCGTCGGGTCATCCCGACGCTTTTTGTGTTTCCTCTTACTTTTTAAGTATTACCGTGACCTCGCTGCGATTGTGAAACAGCTGACGAACACCGACGACGGTGTAGTAATTCTCCAAAAGCCCGATGGCCTTGAGCATCTGACGGCGGGGCTGCTCGCCAAACAGCTTTAGCGTGAGCACCACCGTGCCACCCTCCTTTAAGTAAGGGTGAAAGTGTTTTATAAGGGTGGCGGACTCCTCGGGCTCCATGCGCATATCGTTTAAAATAAGGTCGAAGTCCTGAGTGCATTGCTCTAAATATTCCTGAGCCGTGGCCTTAACGTGGGTAACAAGGTCGCTCTTTAACAGAGCCTCATCAAGCAAAGCGGGATCCACAGCCGTAACGTGCGCACCGTTAAGGGTGCATATACGACTCCAGCCGCCCGGCGCCGCACCAAGATCCAAAACCGCAGCTCCCTTGAAAATGCTTATGCCAAAGGTGCTCTGCGCCTCAAGAAGCTTGAATTCCGCACGGGATATCTGCTCGGGCTCGTGACGGAAGCGTATGCGACCTCCGGCCCAGGAGGAGAGATTCTCCCTTGCAAGGGAAACGCCTATGTATGCCTTGTCCTCGTGTACGGTAATGCTTATTATCTGTTCGGGCTCCCTGACGTTTAAAAGAGCTTTGTCAAACAGAGCACTTACTCCGTTGTTTATGTCAAACGGAGTATATCCGCGCTCATTCTTAAGAAGGATGCGGCTCTGCACCGAAAAGCTTCTGTCTATGACCGGAGCAAGAGCCTTGACCGCCTCCACTATGTCCTCCACACCGTTTTCTCCGAGTCGGGCGACCGTGTCCACCGGGTGGATGTGACGCAAAAATACCGGCGGGCGCTTGGCAAAAATGCCGCTTATCTTTTTGAAATCGGGCACGGTCCTGACAAGAGATGTCTCTGTATCAAGCTCGGCAAACTCTGCCTGACCGTCACTTGTCAGTATCTCGCCCCTTGCGTGGGATGCCATCTCCTGTTGATAGGATATTATAATTAGGTTTTTGTTCTTTGCCATACTGTCCTCATCCTGCGGAAAGCCGCATTTTGTTTTTGATCTTCTTAAGGATAAAACGGCTTGCGTCGGGCAAGTCGAATTACGGAAAGATCCTCTCTGTTTTAATAAATTGTAACGATTTTTAGTGATTATGTCAACTCTGAACACAAAAAGGATAAAAAAAGACCAAAATTTTTTAAAATATTTTCAAGTGTGGTATTGACTTTGAGCATTTAATTTGATAAACTAAATATACAAGTAATAAAGGGGGCGATTTTTTTGGATAATCAAGTACAAGGCATAATACCCGATAACGCTGCAGGCAAGCTGATAAGTCAGCAGGATGTTTATTTGTTTCGTGAAGGTTCGCTTTTCGAGGCTTACAATATGCTCGGAGCGCGCCCCGTATTTAACAGCACGGGACAGATAGACGGCTTCTATTTTGCACTCTGGGCACCCAATGCGGTAAGCGTCAGCGTGGTTGGCGACTGGAACGGCTGGGATCCCGAGGTAAATAAAATGACAAAGCTGGAAGACAGCGGTATCTGGGAGCTGTATATTGACGGTGTAGGCATCGGCTGGACGTATAAGTACGCCATACGCACCGCAAGCGGAAGCGTTGTCTTTAAGGCAGACCCGTACGGACGCTTTGCAGAGGTAAGACCTGCAACTGCAAGCCGTACCTGGCATGACGATTACAAATGGCACGACGGTGTGTATCGCATCAAGCATAGCACCAAGCCCTATAATCAACCAATGGTCATCTACGAGCTCCATCTGGGCTCTTGGGTACGCTCTGCACAGGGCGAAATACTTACCTACCGCGACATAGCAGACAAGCTTGCCCGCTATGCGGAGGATAACGGCTATACCCATATCGAGATCATGCCCATTACAGAGCACCCCTACGACGGCTCCTGGGGCTATCAGGTGACGGGCTTCTATGCACCCACCTCAAGATACGGCACTCCCGAGGACTTCAAGTATTTCGTTGATACCCTGCATTCCAAGGGCATCGGCGTAATTATGGATTGGGTTCCTGCCCACTTCACCAGGGACGAGCATGGCCTTGCAAGCTTTGACGGTACCGCCCTTTATGAGTACGAGGGAAGTAAAGGCGATCAGAAGCAGTGGGGAACCCTTAAGTTCGATCTTGGCAAGCGCGAGGTTCAATCCTTCCTTATATCCAACGCCCTTTTCTGGCTGGGCGAGTATCATCTGGACGGTCTGAGAGTGGACGCGGTCAGCTGCATGCTCTACCTTGATTACGGCAACGAAAACGGCACCTGGACTCCCAACGAGTACGGCGGCAGGGAAAACCTTCAGGCGATAGAGTTTATCAAGAAGCTCAATACCGCGGTCTACGCCCGCTTCCCCAGTGCCATCATGGCGGCAGAGGAGGCAAGCGATTATCCCATGGTCACCTCTCCCGTGCACGACGGCGGCCTCGGCTTTGGATTTAAGTGGAATATGGGCTGGATGAACGATACGTTAAAGTACATGGAGACCGACCCCCTCTTCAGAAGAGGAAACCATAAGCTTATGACCTTCTCCATGATGTACGCCTTTAATGAAAATTATATTCTGCCCCTCTCTCACGATGAGTGCGTTCACGGCAAGAAGACAGTTCTTGATAAAATGAGCGGCGACTATTGGCAGAAGTTTGCTTCCCTTAAGGCATATCTTGGCTATATGTTTGCTCATCCGGGCAAAAAGCTCCTGTTTATGGGCACGGAATTGGGGCAGTTCATGGAATGGCGCTATTATGAGGATCTTGAATGGGAGCTTCTGCGCTACGAGACCCACAGAGGCATATATATGTTCCATCGCGCACTTATAAAGATGTACCGCGACAATCCCGCCTTCTGGCAAAAGGATACCAACTGGGACGGCTTTACCTGGTGTAACGCCGACGATAACGATACCAGCGTGCTCTCCTTCATAAGAAAGGGCGAGGAGGATCAGGTGCTCGCAGTGGTAAACCTTACCCCCGTAGAGCGCTACGATTATTGGGTAGGGGTTCCCGACAGCAGTGAGTGGGAGCTTATCCTCTCCAGTGACGATAAGGCTTATGGCGGAAGCGGCTTTGAGGCTCTTGTAAGCGCTACCACCGATGAGCACGAGACCGCAGGACATAAAAACAGACTGCGCCTTAATCTCCCCGGTAACAGCGTGCTGTTCTACCGCAAAAAGAGTAATTGATCCGCTTTGAGGCTTCAAAGCGGTTGCCGGCTGGTTCGACCTTGTTTTATAGTTAAGTTAATCAATTAGAATTGATCAAGTTAATATTGACGCTTCCCTTGCTCTGCAGGGGAGGTAAAGGTCGTCCCAAGCTAAAGCAGAAGGCTTTATTGGGGCGACCTTTTTTGATGCACCTTGCTGTAAGGGCAAGCCTTGCGCATCGGGAGAAAAAATGAAAATAGCGAAGCGCGGGAGGTTCGCATATCTCCTGTTTAGAATGCGTAAACTAATAGGGCGCTTCCTTGTTAAAAGAAAAATTTTTGAGGATATCAAACAAAATAGGGTGATTCCTTTATGGAATCAAGTAGAAAGGATTTGGTGATACAATATGATGCATTCAGAGTGCGTGGCAATGATACTTGCCGGCGGACAGGGAAGCCGCTTAGGTGCACTTACCACTACCGTTGCAAAGCCGGCGGTGCCGTTCGGAGGAAAATACAGGATAATAGATTTTCCCCTCTCCAACTGTGCTAACTCCTCCATAACCACGGTGGGCGTGCTTACTCAGTACAGACCCCTGGAGCTTAATACCTATATCGGAAGCGGTCAGCCTTGGGATATGGACCGCGCGAACGGCGGTGTATTCGTATTACCTCCTTACGTAACGGGAAATACCGGTGAGTGGTATAAGGGAACGGCAAATGCAATATATCAGAATACCGAGTTTATCGAGCAGTTCTCCCCCGAATACGTGCTCATTCTTTCGGGTGACCATATCTATAAAATGGATTACCGTAAGATGCTTGACTACCACAAGCAGAAGAACGCCGATGCTACCATCGCCGTGTTTAACGTTCCGCTCTCGGATGCAAGCCGCTACGGTATCATGAGCGCCCATTCCGACGGCAGGATATACGACTTTACCGAGAAGCCCAAGCAGCCCAACAGCACACTTGCAAGCATGGGCGTGTATATCTTTAAATGGGACGTGCTTAAAAAATATCTTACCATGGACGAGGCAAACGTAGCATCCTCCAACGACTTCGGTAAGGACGTCATCCCCTCAATGCTCCAAAGCGGCTGCGGACTGTATGCTTACGCCTTTGACGGATATTGGAAGGATGTAGGTACTGTGCAGTCCCTCTGGGAGGCAAATATGGATATGCTGGGCGACGACCCCGTGCTCGATCTTCGCGATAAGCAGTGGCGTATCTATTCAAGGACCGCAGGCATGCCGCCGCAGTTTGTTACCGATGCCGCAAGGGTCAAGGATTCCTGCGTCACCGAGGGCTGCTATATTGCAGGCGACGTTGAGCATTCGGTGCTCTTTACCGGCGTTAACGTTGAGGCGGGTGCAAAAATAGAGAATTCCATCATTCTGCCGTATGCAAAAATAGAGCGCGGCGCATATATCAAAAACGCCGTGGTGGGCGAGGGCGCACATATCGGTGCGGGCGCTCAGATAGGTATGCAGACCGGTAACGTGGAGCGCGAGCAGAGCCCCATGTGCGCAGGCGGAATAACCCTGGTAGGCAAGCGCATCAACGTGGCGGCGGGCGCCATCATCCAAAGCGGCGTAATGTTAGAATATGACATTGAGCCCGGCGAGATAAACAAATAAGGAGGAAACTGTTATGATAGATACCGTAGGAATTATTATGACGGGCACCGATGACGAGCGCCTTGGCGAGCTTACAAGTGTCCGTTCGGTTGCGGCTCTCCCCGTTGCGGGAAGATATCGCCTTATAGACTTTGCACTTTCGGGTATGGTCAACTCGGGAATAAGCAACGTGGGTGTTACCACAAGAAGCAACTACCGTTCCCTTATGGACCACCTGGGCTCGGGTAAGGAATGGGATCTTAACCGTAAGCTCTACGGCTTGCGTATACTTCCTCCTTATATCAAGGGGGGACTCAGCTATAGCGGAGATATCGATATTCTCAAGGGTATAAGCGATTTTCTCTCTCATTCCAAGCAGAATTATGCCCTCATTTCCAGTTCCAATATGCTCTTTAATCCAAGGTTTGAGCAAATGCGCGACCAACACATCAAAAACGGCGCGGATATCACGGTAATGTATACCGAAGGGGAGATATCTCCCTCCGGCGTTCGCGTGGAGCTTGATGGGGATAGGATCACCGATATGGAGGTAAGCTCGGAGTACGTCGCCAAGGGCAAGTGCCTTATGGGAATATATTTTATGAGTAAGGAGCTGCTCTGTAAGCAGATAGCCCATTGCACGGGCAGAGGCCTGCACGACTTCGTTATGGACGTGCTTGTGCGCAACGTGGGTAAGCTTAATATCTGCGGCTATAAATACGATGGCTTCGTTGGAAGGATAGACAGCGTAAACTCCTACTACAGCGCTAATATGGCAATGCTGGATTCCGACGTGCGCAAGGAGCTCTTCCTTGATAAGAACTTTATCTACACTAAGGTCAAGGATACCGTTCCCACCTACTACAGCTCAAGCGCAAAGGTAAGCAACAGCGTCATCGCCGACGGCTGCCGCATCGAGGGTAAGGTGACAAACAGTATAATCTTCCGCGGGGTTACCGTGGAAAAGGGCGCCAGCATCAATAACAGTATAGTTATGCAGAATGCAATCATCAAAAAGGATGCCACCCTTGACTATGCCGTGCTTGATAAGGGGGTTACCGTGGGTGC
>JAFXDC010000016.1 GCA_017516345.1 Clostridia bacterium
CCGAGTAGTAAAATAAGCACATTCAGAATATAAGTGACGGCGCGCCACAGCTTTGCCTTGGGGCTGAACAGAAACAGAACACTGCAAAGATATGACAGTGCGAGAAAGCACGCAGGCAAAACGCTGACGGAAAGTGCATGCCGAATGGCGTAAGTAACATACAAATTCAAGGCAGTTCCAACAATGAAGCCAACTATATTTTTCTTCATAAAAGTCCTCCAAAAAAGAACAAGCCCTTACCATTGGAGTGGTAAAGGCTTGATATTTTTTGAAAACATCGCCCTATTTTGCCTAAATTCACTCCGGGAGACTTACGGACAATAACGTAGATTGGCGTAAGCTGATATCGTTTGGCGTAAATTTGGCGTAAGTTAGCGTTTTTTGAGATCTGCAGTTTCTCAAAAACCCGCATAAAATAAGGCTTTTTGGGACTTTTTTCAGTCGATTGGCTTCATTGTGGGGATTACTTGATGCAATGTTATATTCCCTACAATTAACCAAAATAAAACAGAATCGCTGTAAGCTTTGAAGCGTTTAGCGTTTATAAAGCGAACTCAACTGCAATTAATTCTCCAAAATTGGAGAGGAAATTGGAGAGTTGGAGAATGCTTAAAATTCTCCTTCCTTAAGAGAAACACCTATCCGCCAAACTTCCTTATTGCTTACAATTTCGAAAATGCGCACAACGGATCTGTATAGTTCAGGATATCTTTCACATCTTGAAGTGTCAAATTCGTAGCGATAATTATCCCATTCCCTAAACTTGTGTGTATCATACTGATTGTATGAAGCTCCCACACGCCTACGCAAATCCTCATCCTTGTTAAGAATGTGATCGTAGGATACTATTAGCATTAGCATTTTGAAAGTCCAAACAAACCAATCGGTATACTCTGGATCATTCGGATTTTCTCTATGGACATTAATTTGGTCAAACATTGAATGTCCCCAAAATTCTCCCGCCGAATCTGCATCAAGCCTATTATCAAGAAGCATTTTCAATGCAATTATTGCATTTTCGTTGGGAATAAAAGAAAAGCTCCACATCGGATGTAAGCTATTATCGCCATCATAAGGGACTTTCGGTTTTGCCACATCCATCCCGTACTTTAAAAACAGTTCGGTAATTTTAGGCAAATTTACACTTCTGGAATCTTGGGAATCACACACCAATTCGTCATAGATATGCTCAAGCAACCCCCAACCAGATACAGCTGTTGCACCTAGAGGATCTGCGCCTTTTTTCAGAAGTTCTTCAATGGTTTCACAATCAAGTACTTCCTTGGAACACTCTGTGTAGAGTTGATTGTTTAATTCTATCTCTTCCACAGTATAAGTTCCTTCATAACGACTCGTGCATTCAATTTCGTATTCATTCACCCAAATCACCTCGCAGTCTTTATTGCAGTAATTATAACACCAAACCCCATATTTTTCAAACTATCTCGCAATGATTCGCAATTAGCAGTCTATTTCCCACTATATTCTCCTATAACTCTCCGCAAAAATGGAGAGGAAATAGGAGAAAATCGAAAAATAACCCCCCAAAAAAATCAGATGATTTGGAGGGTTATAGTGATTTATAGGGATTTATTTAGTCCAAAGGTTTCATTGTGGGGAAGAGCAGGCAATCGCAGATGCTGGGGGTGTTGGTCAGTAGCATTACCAGGCGATCCACTCCCATGCCCATTCCGCCGGTGGGGGGCATGCCGTATTCAAGGGCGCAGAGGAAATCCTCGTCCACGTCGCAGGCCTCGTCGTCGCCTGCGGCTTTAAGACGGGCTTGCTCCTCAAAGCGGGCGCGCTGATCGATGGGATCATTAAGCTCGCTGAAGGCATTGGCGTGCTCTCTGCCCACGATAAAGAGCTCAAAGCGCTCGGTGTAATCGGGGTTTTCGGGCATACGCTTTGCAAGGGGAGATATCTCAACGGGGTGGCCTGTAATAAACGTAGGCTGAATGAGCTTATCCTCGCAGTACTCCTCGAAGAAGAGGTTAAGGATATCGCCCTTACCGTGACGCTCCTCGTACTGGATGTGATGCTCCTTAGCAAGAGCGCGAGCATCATCAAGTGTGGCAACGGTGTCAAAATCCACACCCGCATATTTCTTAACCGCGTCCTTCATGCTGAGGCGCTCAAAGGGCTTCTCAAGGTCGATCTCAACCTCGCCGTAGGTGACCTTTGCGGTACCGAGCACGCGCTGAGCCACGGTGCGGATAAGATCCTCGGTAAGGTCCATCATGCCGTTATAATCTGTATAAGCCTGATAGAGCTCAAGCAAAGAGAACTCCGGGTTATGACGGGTATCCATTCCCTCGTTACGGAAGACTCTGCCGATCTCGTAGACCCGCTCAAAGCCGCCCACGATGAGCCTCTTAAGGTGAAGCTCAAGCGCGATGCGCAGATACATATCGATATCAAGGGTATTGTGATGTGTAACAAAGGGGCGAGCACTTGCGCCGCCTGCAACGGTGTGCAGAACGGGGGTCTCCACCTCAAGGAAGGCTTTTTCGTCAAGATAGCGGCGGATCTCGCTTATGATCCTGCTTCTTTTAACGAAAACGTCGCGGACCTCGGGATTGATCATAAGATCAACGTATCTCTGACGGTATCTGGCGTCGGTATTGGTAAGGCCGTGATATTTCTCGGGAAGCACCTGGAGGGATTTGCTCAGCAGAGTGATGCTCTGCGCATGAACGCTGATCTCCCCTGTTTTGGTGCGGAAAACGTAGCCGTTTACGCCAACGATATCGCCGATATCCATAGCCTTAAAGGCTGCATAGGGCTCTTCGCCCAGGGAATCGCGGGAAACGTAGAGCTGCATGAGGCCCGAGGCATCCTGAAGGTGAGCAAAGCTTGCCTTACCCATGACGCGCTTGCTCATGAGTCTGCCTGCGATGCTTACCTGCTCGTTGCTGTCCTCAACGTAGCTTTCCTTTATATTAGCAGCGTGATGAGTCTGTTCAAAGCTTGTGATAACATAGGGGTTTTCGCCCTTTTGCATAAGATTGGCAAGCTTATCGCGGCGAACGCGAAGCACCTCGGTAAGCTCGTTATTATTCTGGGACATATATGCCATTCCTTTCAGGTATTACTTTTTCTTCCTAGCGTTCTTGTCGCCCTCGATGGCAACGATCTTAAAGGTAAGCTCGCCGGCCTTGGTCATAACGTGGACCTCCTCGCCGACCTGCTTGCCGTTGATGGCCTGACCTACAAGGGAAGCGCTGGAGAGGCAATTTTTGAGGGGATCGGCCTCGCTGGTACCGACGTAGGAATAGGTTTCCTCCTCGCCCTCCTCAACGTCAAGAAGGGTGACCTGGCAGCCTTCCTTAACGTAATCGTAATGAGCCTCCTTAACGTATACCACGGCATGCTCGATGCGATACTGCATCTCCTCGATCTCTGCCTCGACCTCAGCCTGCTCCTGCTTAGCGGCATCGTATTCGCTGTTCTCGGAAAGGTCGCCGTAGCTTCTTGCCTCGGCGATACGCTTGGACACCTCGAGTCTGCGGACCTTCAGATAGTAATCTAATTTCTCCTTAAGCTCGGCAAGACCCTCTTCACTTATTTTATACTGTAATTGTTCATCAGCCATGGTTTTATCTCCATTTCCGTATCTGCCCTTGGTCTTTTCCTTAAAAAAGGGGATATGAGGGCACAATACCTGTATTTTATCCGATATATTATATAATCTTACTGAAAATCTGTCAACCTCAAGTTACAAAAGGCAGAAACCGCGCGCCGCGATTTCCGCGCTACGCCCTTCCGCCGCGGCGCGCGTTGGTACATGAGCCTTCCATCCCCTTAAAAGGCCGCACAGGGTTTTTGATGCTTATTTTTTCGCAAATTCGTGGATAAATCCGGAATATCATATAAAAAAGTCTAATATAAGTAGGTTGATGATCCGCAGTCGGTCTGTTAAAATAGGATCGTAGGGCAACAAAGGATCGCATCAAGCGCAATTATTTTTAAAAATGTGAAAAAATCATTTGATTTTAAGCCGTTTGTGCTAATAAAAGTTAGTTTTGTGCATTTACTTTGTTTTTCCGAAACTTTATAATGTTATCAAGGTTATAACATAACCAAATTTAAGGAGGTATATTACCATGAAAAAACTCATTATTTCCCTTTTAGTAGTATGCATGCTCAGCCTTGTTGCAGTAAGCGCATTTGCTTATTCTTCCACTACCGAAGCATGGATCGAAAGTGCATCCTACAATGCCAGCACCAAGACCCTTTCCGTAACCCTTGTTGAAGGCTTGACCGGAACCAATTGCGCAGGCGGTTGGAGATTTGCCGTATTTTCTGCCGCTCCCGACATGACTGTTGAAGGCGATGCAGGATTCTGGAACGTTTACAAAGGCGCGGAAGGTACAGACAATCAGGGCAACGGAACTCTGCTTGCAGGTAAACCCGATGCATCCGGCCAAACAAGCACTGTAACCGTAGAGCTTGTTGAGGGCGAAACCTATTACATCGGCGCTGTAGGCTTGACAAACGACTGGAACTGGACCACCGCTGTTTACGAGTTCACCTATGGTGAAGGTGGCAACGACACCGCTGATATCTCCGTAATTGCTTACGCAGTTACCGCTATCGCAGGTCTCGGCGCTCTGGTAGTTGCTAAGAAAAGATAATTTTTGCTAACTATCTACTCCTTTAATAATTTTATTGTTAAAAGCAGGTCATTGAAAGATGACCTGCTTTTAACATTCGGACAAGTTAATTTTGTGCTTTGTTTAGCTAGTATTGTGCATATGCGCCTGCAAAAGCGCGCGGCACCGCCCGGCAATAAGGCAAGAGATCAAACCGGCAAATATAATAAAACGGCAGAGAGGTAATATCTCTGCCGTAATTTATATCCCAAAAACCCTCAATGGGGGCTATATTTTTCTGTGATTCCTTCTGAAGGCTATCGCCGCGCCTATGGCGAGTCCAAGGAATATACCGATATTTAGCCCCTCGTGCAGATGTCCAAAGGCAAAGTGTCCTATCGCTCCGCCCAGAACCGAGCACACCAAGGCTCCCACGAGTATGGGGAAGGTCCTCTGCTCACTTCTCTTAACGTACTGAAGCACATCTCCGCTTTTTTTGAGCCTGAAGCGGTTCTTTTCCAGCACCCTTGCCGAGGCGACGTTGCCCTGCTCGCAAAAGGCGGTCACCTTGGTTATATCGGGATCCCTTAGTGCCTCACTGCTTATAAGCTTTAACGCCTCGGTCATTATCCCTTTGTTTCGGTATTGGTCATATATGCGATATCCTATCTCCACGTTTTGCTTCTCTATAAGCCCACAAAAGCAGACATGCCCATAGAGAGTATGCTCCTCCTTGTCGGTGATAAGAAATACCGAGCACCACTGCATATCCTCACTGCCGCATTTTTCAAGCAAGCTCTTAAAGGAGCGCATATCCTGCCCGTCGGGAAGCTCCCCGCATATCCCCACCGAATCAAGAAATTCCCTCGGCGCGCTAACGTACCTCTCAAGCTGGCTCCTTAAAAGGGAAAAGACCCGCAGTCTTCCGTTTGTCAGCTCCATATACCACCCGCGGCGGACGTGTAATATATCATCATTTATCCAACCTACTTTAACCTTTTAATTCCTACCTATCTATATAATATAATACATCAAATTCCGTCGAAATTCAAGATAAATTCCCATTTATTTTAAAATATTTTTATTTCTTCATTTTTATGACCGTACTTTGCCCCTTTAAAGCCATCAAATTCCTTTTCTTGCTTGATTTTTTGCAAAAGGTATATTATAATAACTACGTTATCATATATTTTTAATATGCGGTCGTGTGCCTGCACGGCTGAGAAAGAGTGATTATTTATGCGTATCATCATTGACGCCTTCGGCGGAGATAACGCACCTGTGGAGATCATTAAGGGCGCGGCAATGGCTCTTAACGAGTTTCCCGATATAGAGGTGACCCTTACCGGCGATCAAGAGCGTATCAACCAAGAGCTCGAGCTTTATCCCGACGTTAAGGGGCGCATAGAGGTGGTGCACGCTCCCGAGGTCATCTCCATGGATGAGCCCCCGGTAAATGCAGTTAAAAGAAAGCGCAACTCCTCCCTGGTGGTTGGTCTCATGCTGCTTAAGGAGGGCAAGGGAGATGCCTTCATCACCTGCGGCAGCACAGGCGCTACCCTTTCGGGTGCACTTTTAAGAGTGGGCAGGATAAAGGGCATTCTTCGCCCCGCGCTTGCTCCCATGCTCCCCAACGACAATAAGGGAGTAATGCTTATAGATTGCGGCGCCAATATGGACTGTAAAAGCGCCAACCTCGTTCAGTTTGCCATGATGGGCAATATCTACATGAAAAAGGTAATAGGCTTGGACAATCCCCGCATCGCCCTTGCCAACGTGGGCACCGAGGATGAAAAGGGCAACGAGCTCACCCACGAGGTGTTCCCCATCCTCAAGCAAGATAAAAGCCTTAACTTCGTAGGCAATATGGAGGGTCGCGACGTGTTCACCGCCGCAGACGTCATTGTTGCCGACGGCTTTGCGGGCAACCTTCTGCTCAAGAGCGTGGAGGGCACCGCAGGGTATATGACCACCGTTATGAAGCAGGAGTTTTTGTCATCGTTAAGATGTAAGATAGGGGCTCTTCTGCTTAAGCCCGGTCTTAAAAGGCTTAAAAAGCGCATGGACTATACCGAGTACGGCGGCGCGCCCCTGCTTGGAATCGATGGCGTCGTGCTTAAGGGCCACGGCTCAAGCAACGCAAAGGCGCTGTGCTCCACGGTCCGTCAGGCAGTCCGCATAATAAACGGCAACGTGGTACAGACCATTAAGGATGCACTAAGCGAGACAAGCGCAGAATAACCGTTATTAAAGTTTTGCAGCCTTGCTGCAAGGACTAATATATATTTATTAATTTTTGGAGGAATAAAAAATGTTAGAAAAGATCATTGCTTCTGTTGCAGAGCAGCTCGGCATGGACGCCGCTAAGATCACCGCAGAGAGCGCACTCATCGACGACCTCAAGGCTGATTCCCTTGACATCGCCGCCCTCATGCTGGACCTTGAGGAGGAGTACAACATCGAGATCCCCGATGAGGAGCTTGTAAACCTTCGCACCGTTGGCGACATCGCCGCTTATCTTGAGAGCAAGCAGTAATACATATGATGAATATTGACGCACTTGAAAAGTCAATAGGCTACAGCTTTAAGGATAAGAGCCTGCTTATGCAGGCTCTTACTCACCCCTCATATCTTGGGGAGCATAAGGCTCAGAGCAATCAACGCATGGAGTATCTCGGCGATGCCGTGCTGGAGCTCTCTGTCAGCACCTATCTTTATGATAATTGCTCCCGCCCCGAGGGCGAGCTTACCCGTATCCGTGCCGCTATAGTGTCGGAAAAGCCGCTGAGCGAGGTCGCAAAGAGCATAAGCCTCGGCTCATTTTTGGTGATGAGTCACGGCGAGCTGGCGGGCGGCGGAGCGCAAAAGCCCAGCATACTCTCCGATGCCATGGAGGCGGTCTTTGGCGCAGTATATCTTGACGGCGGCTTCGAGCGCGCCCGCGAGGTCATCCTTCGCCTGATGATGGACCGTATAGTAAGCATAACCGCAAACTACAAGCAGGCGGTGGACTACAAGAGCCGCTTGCAGGAGCTTCTGCAGAAAAACGGCAACGTCAACATTGAGTACGTTTTGCTCTCCTCAAGCGGTCCCGCCCACCAAATGCACTACGAGTTCGCGGTCTGCCTTGACGGTAAGGAGCTCGGCAGAGGAAGCGGCGGCACCAAAAAGGAAGCACAGCAAAACGCCGCGGGCATGGCGCTGAATATGCTTGCAAAATAACCCCGACCCCTTCAAGGCATATAAATTATAAAAAAGAAAGCAGCTTTTTTAAGCTGCTTTTTGCTTTTATGAGTATCCGTTTTATGCTGTACGGCAGACCTGTAATGACGCGATGCTTTGCCCAATATGCCGCAAGGCACACTTCATAGGGCATAGCTCTGATTCTTTTTTCATGCGCCGCAAGGCGCGCTTCATTCAAAAAACGAGATAAAAGGTGTCTGAGCGGGGGTAATTGCGAAGAAAAGGTCAACTTTATTTTTAGCTTTTTCTCTTGTGCTTTCGCTTCATTCTTTTTTCTTGCTTCTTTTTAAGATTCTTTTCCCAAAGATCCGCATGTTCGACGTAAATTTCATATGATCCCTTATAAGATATCAAATAAATACTGCTAGGTCCGTGATCCAACGGTGGAAACTGACCGATTGTTCCGATCCATATTCCGCCTAATATATACAGCCACCAATTAGGAAAGAACCAAGCGGTAAGTAACAACAATAAGTTTGATAAAAGCAATGAGTAAGTTACTGCACAATACCACCATCGCTTTTTTAATATTTTTCTCATAAGGTAATAACGTATTCCGTATTCATCAAGTATAAACCAGCTAATAGGACTCAAAACTATCATTATCACACACATTATCCAAATATTTGTTGATGGCAAAGCAACCGCCTCCTTTCCTTACTATATATCACACAATCGCAAATAAATCAAGGCGTAGCCTTGTATATCTTCAATGATGCATCGCCTGCGGCGATATGATGCATTTGCTTCGCAAATATGATGTTGCTCGCTTCACTCGCAATGATGCGATGTTTGCCCAATGTGCCGCAAGGCACACATCATTAGGCGAAGCCGTCATCATTGGGCGAAGCCCTGCATCATTTGCCAAAGGCAAACATCATTCAAAAAACGCACCTTTGTCGGTAGACAAAAGTGCGATTTTTTC